>DASQLL010000241.1:0-2029 GCA_035630035.1 Pyrinomonadaceae bacterium
CGCGCAAAGCGCCGCGCTTCGTACGGGAGCAGAACGAGCAGCCGGAAGTCGCCGCGGCGCGAGTCGAAATCGTCGCCGTCGGGACTCCTCAGCGTTCGCTCGCGGAACACGAAGAGACAGAGGAGCTAGAGATGACGAAGAAAGCAACCGCACACGTTCAGAAGACGGACGAGCAGGACTTCATCACCGCCGAGGAGTACGAGCAGCAGGCGGCCGCCCCCGTGGTGCCGCTCTCGTTCGCCAAGACGCTGGGCACGCTCAAGCAGCCCATCGACCCGCGCCTCATCAAGCAGCGCGAGGGCTGGCGCGACCGCAACGGCAACCAGCACATGGTCGAGTACGTCGAGTGGCACACCGTCGCCGACATCCTCGACCGGCTCGCGCCCACCTGGTCGCACGCGGTGCGCGGCATCGTCCAGATCGGCGACATGGTCGCGGTCACCTGTGCCATCACCGTGGACGGCGTCACGCGCGAGGGCGTCGGCACCGGTAACGCCGACAACGAGACGGGCATCAAGAAGGCCGAGCACGACGCCTTGAAGCGCGCCGCCATCAAGTTCGGCATCGCGCGCGAGCTGTACCAGCGCGAGTCGGAGGTCATCGAGCGCGAGGGCGCGGGCCCGCAGCCCGGCGACTTCCCGCGCGACCCGCTCGCCAAGTCGATGGCCGACCTCGTCACGCCGAAGCAGCTCGGCATGATCCGCGCGCTGGCCCGCGAGGCCGGCGTGGACATGGACGAGGAGAGCCAGCAGGTGATGCGCGTCCGCACCGAGGAGCTTTCGAAGCGCGCCGCTTCGAGCTTCATCGACCACCTCAAGGGCTTGCAGAATCAGCAGACCTTCGAGGTGCGCCGCGCGAGCTAAGTGAGCAGTCGGCGGCGGCGGGCGGCGAGCGTCGTGAAGGCGAACCGCCCGCCGCCGTAAGCATCTAAAGAACTGCACACGGCACACGGCTCGCTGCGCGCCGCAAGGGGGTTTAAGAGAGATGACGACAGAAGAGTTGATTGAAGAGATGAAGCCGCTCACGCTCGAGCTGGACTACGCCGACGAGGCGGAGGTGCGGGCGGGCGCCGAGGCGGCCGACGGGGTCGAAACAGTTGAAGCCGAGGCCGAGCAGAAGACGAAGAAGGAGCAGATCGTCTCGCTCTTCGAGTCCGGCACGAAGGACATCGCCGAGATCGTGCGCAAGGTGAAGGCGCGGCCTTCCTACGTCGCGCAGGTCTTGCAGCAGGCCGGGCACCTCGACGGCTACTTCGACCTCTACACGACGACGGGGCGCGAGCAGAACGTCTACACGCGCTACTTCCGCAACGTGCTCCACTTCCGCAACGTCGAGGCCGCGCGCGAGAGCGTGGCGCGCATCGACCGGCTCTACAACTACTTCGAGCGGCTCGGCGACCGCGCCGGGCAGCATCAGGCGATGATCCTCGCGCTGACGGGCAAGAACCGCGCGCGCTGGTCCGGCAAGACCGAGGAGTCGCAGGTCTTCAGCGAATGGCTCGCCGCGCACTAAAGCGCGCGGGCCTTCGATAACGTATCCGAGTGAGTGGCCCGACTCTTTAAGGGCCGAGCAGCTTTAAGAAGGAACACAATCTTTCCCTCGCAGGCGTTTTCTTTTCGCACGAACAAGGGGTTGGGGTAGGCGGGTTTTCAAATGTTTGACGGCCCGCCTCTTTTTTTTGGCGCACGCCCAGGCCTTTTCATGTAAGCTCCCGCGTCGAGACGTACAAGTCCCCTCCCCTCGGGGCGCGCGGGTTTCTAAAGCTTCGCTTTCGTCTATCCACCTCGCGAACAGGTTCTACCAACACACAGCTTCAGAGGAGACAGAAACGATGTCCGAAGAGATGATGCCCGCGAACGGGACTTTCTGCTGGAACGAGCTTTCGACCAACGACTCAGACGCCGCCATCAAGTTCTACACAGAGCTGCTCGGCTGGCAGATCAAGACCTCCGAGATGACCGGGTCGTGCGAAGGGTCGCCGGAGGCCACGGTGGTCTACAACGAGATAATCGTCGGCGGCAAGCACATC
>DASQLL010000242.1:0-3363 GCA_035630035.1 Pyrinomonadaceae bacterium
CTGGGAGCGCGGGCATCCCTGCCCGCCTTGAGCGCCGCAGGCGCGAAGATGGACGCGCCTATTGGCGCGTTGGCGGGCAAGGATGCCCGCGCTCCCAGGAATAGGCGGTCGCACTCATTCGCAAATCGCTATAACGCCGGATACAATCGTGGAACCCGTGTTATCATGTGAACCCGTTGAGACCCTAATCGGGCGTTCGACTTGAACCAGCCGTTCGGGCCAGTTGACAACCTCGCTCCCTGAAAACACTCACTCAAATAGTAGGAGGGGACGATGAACCGCCGTTGCTATCTGCTGATTTCATTCGTTGTCGGCGTGGCCCTGCTGGTCGTTTCGTGCGGAGATGCTCAGCGCTGCGACCCTAAATCCCTCGCAGCCGACGATCCGGCTCACGTCGTCGAGCGCGTTCTCCTGAGCATGGCTACCGGCAAGATAGACGACTCAAAGATCATCTACTTCGACAAACACACTCCTATGCCGGTCGTCCAACACATGTCCAAGCAGTTTCACGACGTAAAATTTCCGATAGAGGAGATTAAGGTGTGCCCGTTCGATCCTAAAACTCAGACCGTCGAGTATTCCTGCGTCGTGCCGCATCCCGGAGTGGCCTTCTGGCAATGGAAGCCGCGCGATCCTTCCGACTTGCAGAACGTCCCCGCCGGACTACCCATGAAAGGGCGCTTCACTCTGACTCAGGACAAGGATGCGGGCTGGCGTGTGAAAGTTGAAGACGAAACCAATCCGATTGCACTCTACAACGGCGTGGTCAGTTCGGTGAATCGCACATGG
This sequence comes from Pyrinomonadaceae bacterium, assembly GCA_035630035.1. Lineage (GTDB taxonomy): Bacteria > Acidobacteriota > Blastocatellia > Pyrinomonadales > Pyrinomonadaceae > QHXN01. The sequence continues at coordinate 790 of DASQLL010000242.1, forward strand.
TACTCTTTTACGGATGCCGGAGCGCAGGGCAGAAAGGTGTCGGGCGAGGCGATTGGCTTCAATCTCCTGATGCTCACCGCCGAATACTCCATCAGTCTCGGCATTCCAGAGAAGGAGGACGCGGCGTTTGGGAAGAGAGTCCTCGAAGAAGCGATGAAGATAATTCCCCGTTAGTTGGTCGAAAGTAATTGACTCAAATGCGACTGCCGGCATGAAGAATGCTTACGTTGAAATCGAGACCGCGAGCCGCTACGACTCGGCGCGCGCGCTGCTGCAGCAGACGATGACGCTGTGGCTTGAGGCGTTGAAATCTTCCATTCCCGAAGATGCCGTTAAGAAGATTCTCGATCTGGGCTGCGGGACGGGCCGTTTCAGTGCGGCGTTGGGCGAGGCTTTCGGTTGCGGCGTCGTCGGCGTAGAGCCTTCGGCGGCGATGCTCGATGTCGCGAAGTCTCGGAGCGCGCCGAACGTCGAGTGGAGGCGTGGCGAGGCCGAGAGCATTCCTCTGGCGAATGAGTCCGTTGATCTGGTCTTCATGTCTCAGGTGTTTCACCACTTCGCCGAGCCGCGGCAGGCTCTTCAAGAGATCGGTCGTGTTTTGACTCCGGCGGGCTATCTGGCAATTCGCAACGGCATGCGCGAGCAGAATGCGGAGCTTGAATGGCTTAGATTCTTCCCCGAAGCCGTTGAGATTGAGAATAAGCGCACGCCGTCGCGGCAAGAGATTACGGAGCTGGTGTGCGCTCAATCCTTCGAGCTGATTTCACAGCGCACGATTCGGCAGCTCTTCGCCTCGTCCTATGAAGAGTATTGCGAGAAGATAAGCCGGCGCGGTCTGTCGGCACTGATAGCCATCAGCGACGAGGCTTTCCAGAGTGGGCTGGTGCGATTCCGGCATTGGGCAAACTCACAACCCCGCGACCTGCCCGTTTACGAGCCGGTGGATTTATTCATCTTTCAAAAGAACACGGGCGGGCGCGACTGAAGGCGGCTCGATAATTCGATAGGAGTTAATGCGTGAAGCCATCCGAAGAAAAATCGTCGCAGACGCTCGCGGCGTGGCCGCAGTTGCCGCTCGAAGCGTGGAAGGAGACGGCGGCGACGCTGCACATGTGGACGCAGATTGTCGGCAAGGTGCGTCTGGCTCAAGCTCCGCACCTGAACCACTGGTGGCAGGTTCCGCTCTACTTGACCGCGCGGGGCATGACGACTTCCGCGATGCCCTACGGCTCGCAGACCTTTCAGATTGATTTCGACTTCATTGAACACAAGCTCATCATCGAGAAAAGCGACGGAGGCACCGGCTCGTTCGCGCTCGCGCCGCGCACGGTCGCGGACTTTTACGGCGAGTTCATATCGGCCATGCGCTCGCTGGGTCTTGATGTGAAGATTTGGACGACGCCGGTCGAGGTCGAAAGCCCCGTCCCTTTCGAGAAGGACACCGTTCACGCCTCCTACGACGCGGAGTACGCGAACCGCTTCTGGCGTCTGCTCGCGCAGGCCGAGCGCGTCTTCCAGCAGTTCCGCTCGCGCTTCGTAGGCAAGTGCAGCCCCGTGCATTTCTTCTGGGGCAGCTTCGACCTCGCGGTGACTAGGTTCTCAGGCCGCCGCGCGCCCACGCATCCCGGCGCACCCGGCGTCGCCGATTCGATCACGCGCGAAGCCTACTCGCACGAAGTCTCAAGCGCGGGCTTCTGGCCGGGCGGAGGCGCGCTCGCCGAACCGATTTTTTACTCGTATGCATACCCCGAACCTGAAGGCTTCAAGGATTACAAAATCCGTCCCGTCGAAGGCTACTACAACGCCGACTTCCGCGAGTTCGTGCTTCCCTACGAGGCCGTGCGCGCGTCGGGCGAGCCTGACGAGACGCTCCTTCAATTCCTGCAAAGCACATACGAGGCCGCCGCCGATTTAGCGAACTGGGATCGTGCCGATCTCGAACGGCGGGCGGAAGCCTTTTGACGCGCGCCTCTTTTCAATCGCATTCAATATCGCTTTTCAGTTGAATGTAGGGTGAGACGGTTCACCGCCGCAGGCGCAGAGGACGCAGAGTCAGCGCAGAGGCTTGAGCATATTCAACTCTCTGCGCCCCCTCCGCGCCCTCTGCGCCTCTGCGGTGAGTGCTGCTCTCCTTACGCTCAATTGAACATTGCTCTAAAACGCAAAGGGCACGAGGAGATGTCTCCCCGTGCCCTTTTAAGTTCGACGCGCTGCACTCCGTGCCTATGACACGAGACGCGCGTTTTACTTTAACTGATTCGTGGCCGGAGCGACTTGCGCCGGTCGCGGCTGCGCTTTCTCGCTCGCGCGATTCTTGAACTGCACGAGTCCTTCGACGGAGCTGTAAATCTGCAAGTACATCTGCGTCTCGCGCGGGATGAGTGTGCGCCATGACGAGCCGCCGCGCCTGATGTAGAGAGGTAGCCGCGCGGGGTTCGAGTTGTAGCCGGCGGCCATCAGCTCGGCCTTCGTCGCATCCTTGACGGCCATCGCGTCTTGCACTTCCTGATTGCGCGCGAGGTCGTTCCAAGTGTCCTGCATGTAGAGCAGCATCGCTTCGAGCGCGTTGCCGTG
>DASQLL010000243.1:0-3583 GCA_035630035.1 Pyrinomonadaceae bacterium
CTTGTCGCGAGCGCGCGCACCTCGCCGCCGAGACGCACGCGCGTCTGTGCGCTGGCTTCGGCGACGAGTCCGACGCAGCCCGGCTCAAGATATTTTTTCACAGTCACCGTCCCGGCCTCGCCGCCGCCTGAGAGCAGACGATACTGCCTGCCCTCTCTGAAGTATTCGCCGACGAACGCGCCTACCGCTTTGTCGTCGCCGTCAATCGGCGGCTTGCCGAACGCGCCGCGGCTGTAGACGACGACCGGCTCCATCGTTACCCTCGCCTCGTATTTCTCGACGGCGAAGACGATTGTTCGGCTCGCCGCCGGCTGTGATTTTTTCGTCGCCGTCTTCTGCAACGCGCCACGTGCGTTTTGCGGAGAGTCGAAAGGCGCGAGCGCGAAGATTAGGAGGGCTGCGATTAGAAGTGGGATTCGTTTCTTCATCCTCGTATCGTCTTTCGGGGCGTGGCCGAAGTGGAGCAAACGTGGACGCCTTTTTTTCATGGTATCAACGCGACGACTTCCAGCACGCCGACAACTAAGGCGACGGCGAGCAGTAGCAGAAGAAGGATGTGCGAGCGCCGCAGCACGTAGCGGCGGCAAGCGCGGCAGCGCAGCCCGCCCATCCGCAGCGGCCTGAGGCAGTAGGGGCACTTTGTCATCGGTCGTTAACCCTTCGACGGTCGGGAGCAAACAATGACACGAGTCCGCACCCGCTTACAAGCCCCAGCCGCGCGACGGCCTGTGCAACGCGTCGCGTCCGAGCGACCCGACGCCGCGTGTGATATATTCTGACGCATAAGACTTCGAGCACAGGAGAATCGGGCGCGACGGGCGAGCGATGAAAGGTCTGGCCGTCGCCCGCCGTCGCTCACGCATGGGAATTCTGCAAGGACTTTTGGACAAGATCGGATTCGGGCACATCGCCGCGCAACGCACGCCCGTCCGCGTCTTTTTGCTCGACGACGATGCGCTCCGCCACGAGTGGTTCGCGCGCCAGTTCAAAGGCGACCTCCTCGACGTGGCCGCCGACGCGCCGCGCGCCGTCGAGATGCTCGCGTCTAACTATTACGATCTGATTTTTCTGGACCACGACCTCTTGCCCGAACACTACTACGCCGAAGAGTTCGACGACGAGCGCAGCGGCTACGCCGTCGCGCGCTGGCTCGCCGAACGTCCCGACCGCCTCGCCGCGTCCGACATCATCGTCCACACGCGCAACGCCGACGGCGCGCTCCGAATGGTCGAGCTTCTGCGCCGCGTCGGACGACAGGCCCAGCATATTCCCTTCAATATGCTCGCGCCGAAAATCAAACAACTGCGCCAGCGGTGAATTAGAGGCTAGAGGTTAGAGGCTAGAGGCTAGTTAAGAGGAAGACTCTCACTAGCCCCTAGCCTCTAGTCCCTAGCCCCTCTATTTGCTACACTCGCGCCCCTAAGCTCTCTAGGTCTTTCGCGCTGACGCCGTCCGCGCTTTTCACGTCCCGAACGCAAAGACGTTTTTATGAAAACTAAAAAGTCGCTCAAGAGGTTCGCGCAGGCTCTTTGCTTAACGCTCGCGTGCGCCGCGCTCGTTCTCGCGCAGGCCGGCGCGGGCAAGCCTTATGACGACGAGGTCAAGGCCCTGCTCGCCCGTCCCGAAATGAAGGCTGCCTTCGCAAGCGTCGAGCGCGAGCGCGACGCGATTATCAAGGAGTGGATCGCGATAACGGAGATCAACGCGCCTTCGGGCAAAGAGGCCGAGCGCGCAGCCTTCGTCGAGGGCATCTTGCGCGGCTACAAGTCTGTAGAAGTTCGCCGCGACTCGGCGGGCAACATCGTCGCCACGCGCAAAGGCACGGCGGGCGGCCCCGTCGTCGTCATTGACGCGCACCTCGACACGGTCTTTCAGGAGGGCTTGAAGATAAAGGCCGAGGTGCGCGACGGCAGGATTTACGCGCCCGGCATCGGCGACGACACGCGCAACATCGAGGCGATGCTCGCCATGATCCGCGCGCTCGACGCCGCGAACGTAAAGACGAAGAGCGACCTCGTTTTCGTCTTCACAGTCGAGGAGGAGACGACGTTCAAAGGCGTCGAGGAGTTCGTCAAAGAGAACAAGTCGCGCATCGGCCATTACATCGCGCTCGACGGCGGCTACGAGGGGTTCACATACGGCGGCATCGGCATCAACTGGTACAGGCACCACTTCATAGGCCCCGGCGGCCACACGCGCTCGTCAACGCCCCCTTACTCCGCCACGCTTCCCGCGGCGCGCGCAATCGAGCGCATATACCAACTGCAACTTCCCGCAGGCATCCCCACGAACATCAACATAGGCATGCTCGGCGGCGCGGAAGTGGTCAACGCAAAGGCGTCCGACGCTTGGTTCACGGTTGACCTGCGCTCGACGAGCAACGAAGTCATAGCCGACCTCGAAAAGAAGATCGCCGCAATCGTCAAGGAAGAGGCCGAGCGGGAGAAGATGACGGTCAAGACCGACGCCATCTCCTCGACGCCCGCCGCGCAGATTACGGGCCACCGCAACTCACAGCTCGTCAAGACCGCCGAGGCCGTCCACTACGCGATGGGCTTCAAGCCCTCGATAACAGTCACGGGGTCGAACAACGGCAACGTCGCCCTGATTGCAGGCGTTTCCGCCATCTCGACCGGCGCAGCCGACTGCGGCAACTCACACGCGCTAACCGAATGGTGCGACGCGGAAACGATCTTCAAAGGCATCCAGAAGACCATCCTGCTCGGCGTGGCGATGGCGCAATTGAGTCCGTAAAAATACGAATCAGAAACGCGAGCGTCAGCGAGCGTGTCACCGAATGATGAAGACACGCTCGCTGACGCTCGCGTTTCTGATTCGTTATTTGCTCTAGCGGTTCTTGCGCTCCGTGCGACCGAGTCCGACTTTCGACAAGGCCCACGCGCCCGCGACGACGGCGAGCTTGCCGAGACTGAATCTTTCTTCGCGTCCGCCCACGCGCGACACGCGACCGTGCGCGTTGCGCGCCTTATCTTTCTTCGCCGGTTTTTGTGATCGCCGGCCCGCGTCGCCCGCCCCCGACTTTCCCTTAGCGTCTGGACTCTTCTCGCCCTTCTCCTTCGCGTCCGCAGCGCCGCGCTTCGCCATCTCGTGCTCGATCTCGGAGTTTATCTCGCCGCCGATGAGTATGGCCGCGCCCGTGAAGTAGAACCAGAGCATCAGTATTATGACCGCGCCGAGCGAGCCGTAGGTCGCGCTGTAGCTGTTGAAGAATGTGAGGTACGTCTTGAAGCCGAACGAGACGAGCAGCCACAGCGCGACGCCGACGAGCGCGCCCGGCGAGACCCACTTCCAATCCTGATCGTGCACGTCCGGCCCGAAGTAGTAGATGAGCGCGAAGGCGAGCAGCACGAAGACTAGCACGAGCGGCCACTGCAAAACCTTCCACACGGTCGCGAACGCCTCGCCCAGACCGAACTTCACGGCCACCGTGTCTGCGAGGTCGTGGCCGTACAAAACGAGCACGAGCGCGGTCACTATAAGAAACGCGAGCGCGAGCGTAAGCCCGATGGCGGAGAGACGCGACTTCCACCACGGCCTCTCTTCCTTCACGTCGTAGGCGACG
>DASQLL010000244.1:0-5285 GCA_035630035.1 Pyrinomonadaceae bacterium
ACAGAAATTTTTCGGCGCGCGTGATGCCGACGTAGCAGAGCCGACGTTCCTCTTCAAGCTCGGCCTGATCCGCGGCGGCGCGCGAGTGCGGGAACAGACCGTCCTCCATGCCGACGATGAAGACGAGCGGGAACTCAAGACCTTTGGCCGCGTGCATCGTCATCAAGGTTACGGGCGCGTCGCCCTTGTATTGATCCGTGTCGGAGACGAGCGCGGCTGCGTCAATGAAGTCGCGCAGGCCGCCGCCCTCTTCGGCGTCGTAGTCAACGGCGGCGTTGACTAGCTCCTGCAAGTTCTCCAGACGCCCTTCGGCCTCCTCGGAGTTCTCCGCCTTGAGCGCGTCGGCGTATCCGGTGTCGAGTATGGCGGCCTTGACGACCTCGGACGCAAGCTCTTTCCGCGCGCTCGCGACCAAGTTTTCGATGATCGTCTGAAAAGTTTTGAGCGCGGAGACGGCGCGCGTCGTAAAGCCCTCGCCGCCGCTGGTGATGATGCCGATGGTCTCCCAGAGCGAGACTCCGTAGTCTTTGGCGCGACGGTCAAGCTCGTCCAAAGTCTGTTTGCCAAGCCCGCGCGTCGGCGTGTTGATGACGCGCATGAGCGCGATTGAGTCGTGCGGGTTCAGTGCGAGCTTGAGATAGGAGACTACGTCGCGCACCTCGGCGCGCTCGTAGAACGAGAACCCGCCGACGATGTTGTAGGGCGTGCCTGTGCGGCGCAGGGCCTCTTCAAAAACGCGCGACTGCGCGTTGGTGCGGTAGAGGACTGCGGCGCGCAATTTGGGGTCTGCGCGGCGGTGATCCTCGATCTTCGCCGCGACGAATCGCGCCTCGCCCTCGGCGTCTTGCGCCTGATAGTAGCGCAGCCGCTCGCCTTCGGGGTTCGCAGTCCACAAGGTCTTATCCTTGCGCTCGGTGTTGTATTTGATGACGGCGTCGGCGGCGTTGAGGATGTTCTGCGTCGAGCGGTAGTTCTGTTCGAGCTTGATGACACGGGCTTCGGGGTAGTGCTGCTCGAAGTTGAGAATGTTCGTGATGTCGGCCCCGCGCCAGCGGTACACGCTCTGACTCTCGTCGCCGACGACGCAGATGTTCTGCTGCTTCTCCGTCAGAAAATGTATGAGCGCGAACTGGAGCGAGTTCGTGTCCTGATACTCGTCAACGAGTATGTAGCGGAAGCGCTCGTTGTAGTACGAGCGCACGTCCTCGCGCCCGCGCAGAAGGCGCACGGCCTTGATGAGCAGGTCGTCGAAGTCGAGCGCGTTGTTGTTGACTAAGCGCTCTTCGTAGAGCTTGAAGACGCGAGCGATGGCGACGCGCTTCTCGTCGTGCGATTCGGCGCGCGCGGCGTACTGCTCCGAGTCGAGGCCGCCGTTCTTGGCGCGGCTTATCGCCCCTTGAGTCTGCCGCGCGCCGAGGCGCTGGTCGTCGTAGCCGAGGTCTTTGATGCACCCCTTGACGACGCGCACCGAGTCGTCCTGATCGTAGATGGTGAACGAGCGCGTGTAGCCCTCGCCGAGCTTTTCGATGTCGCGTCGGAGCATTCGGACGCAGAGGCTGTGGAAGGTCGAGACGAGCGGCGCGCTCGCTAGTTTCTGCCCGACGAGGAGTTTGTTGACGCGCTCGCGCATCTCCTGCGCGGCCTTGTTCGTGAAGGTGACGGCGAGGATGTTGTACGGCGCAACGTTGCGCTCCGCGATCAGGTACGCGATGCGAACCGTGATGACGCGCGTCTTGCCGGAGCCTGCGCCAGCTAGAATCAGCAGCGGCCCTTCCGTCGTCGTGACGGCTTCGCGCTGCCGCTCGTTGAGGGTTGAGAGTAAATCCATAAGAAGTGATAAGTGATAAGTGATAAGTGATAAGTGATAAGGAAAGGCTGCGGCTCTTTCTTATCACTTATCACTCATCACTTATCACTTGATAAGTTTCTGAATCGCCTTGAACTGCTCGTGGCGCGCGTCGCGCATAAGCTCGAACAGCGCCATCTCGGTGGACGAAGTAAGCACGCCGGATGCGCGCATCTTGTCGAGTCCGACCCGTCTGTTTTGTTTGGTGCGCGAAGAGACGCAGTCGGTCAGAAGATGCACTTGGAAGCCGCGCGCGAGAAGGTCGTGCGCGGTCTGGTTGACGCAGACGTGCGCCTCTATGCCGCACAGGAGGACTTGCCGCGCGCCCGCGCTCTCAAGCTCCGCGACGAACTGCTGCGCGCCGCATGAGCTGAATGCCGTCTTCTCTATCGGCTCAAAATTTTCGGGAAGCACGGCGCGAATCTCACCGGCGGTGCGGCCCAAGCCCTTCGGGTACTGCTCGGTGACGATGACGGGAACGCCGAGAAGTTGCGCCGCGTGCGCGACGCGGGCGACGCGCGCGGCAACTTCGGTGAAGTCTTGGATGTGCTGGCGGAAAGAGTCCTGCACGTCTATGACGGCGAGCGCAGTCTGCCTGAGGTCGAGCGTGTTTTCGTGCCGCATTGTTCGTGCCTTTCGGAAAGAAAGCATTTAAGCACACGGCGACGCGCGCGCAAAACAGAGCCGCCGACGCGGAAGGCGGCAAGCGGAAGGCAAAAGGCAAGAGGCGGACGGTGAAGGCAAAAGGCAAGAGGCAAAAGTGAAGACGGCGTGCCGCGTTGGCCCAGCGTCTTTCATTTTTGCCTTTTGCCTTTTGCCTCTTGCCTTTTGCCTTTAATCAGAGCTTGCCCGCGGCGCGCTTGGCCTCTTCGTTGATGCGGCGTAGGCGCGCGATCTTCTCTTCCATGCTCTCGCCGGGCTTGGGCTGAAGTTCGGGCGGGACTTTGAAGCCGGCGTGTGCGCCCTTCTTTGGTTTGGCCCCGGCTGCGGGCGCGGCTGCGGCTGCTTTCGGTCTTTCGTCTTTCGGGGCGGCGGGCGTCATCTCGGTCGAAGCCTCAGGCGCGAGGTCTGAGACTTCTGCCGCGCCCGCGGCTGGCGAGGCCGTCGAGGCTGTCGGACTCATCGGCGCTGCCGAAGCCTCGCCGGTCGCCGCCTGCGCTTCGGCGGCGGGGCGGTGCGCGTCGGCGGCAGGCGAAGAGTCGGCGGCGCTCGTCGCGGAAGTTTTTGCGGCAGGCGATGGCTTCAACGCGGCGGGCTTGCTGCTCGCGGGCGTGAGTTTCGGTTTCGGCTCGCCGCGCCAGTTGGCGGCGGGGTAGTCGTATGCGGGGAGCGTGCCGCCCGCGGCTTGAAGTATCGCGGCGAGGTCGCGCTCGATGTAGCGACGCTGCTTGCGCGGGTCGCGCACGTGGCCCATCGGCGGCCCCATGTAGAGCGCGCCGCACGCCTGACAACGGTGGAGCGCGTCATCGCCTCGAAGAAAGACTTCGGACGGATGCTGCGTGTTCACTTCTTTCAGGTGGCCGTTGCAGAGCTTGCCCTTCTCGTTCTTCTCGTTGCAAACGGTCTGCCCCGGCGCGATACGTTTGGGCGTGCCCGGCTTCGACTGCTGCTGCTCGGTCGGCGCTTGCTTTGCGACTGCATCCGTCTTCGACTCGTTGGCTTCGCTCGACATAGGCTCTCGTAACTCTTTCGGAAGTTGGTTTCGGAAATTCGCGGGACGCTGCAAAAACTAAAGCGCATCTTACGGGCAATGCGAGATGAGCGTCAACAGAAAGGAGAGGCTAGAGGCTAGAGGCTAGAGGCTAGTTAAAGCGATTCAGCACGCGCAATGAAAACGCGAAGGTTAATTTACACGACGCGCGCCCGCACTCAACTACTAGCCTCTAACCTCTAGCCTCTAGCCTCTGTTATTCTCCGGCGCATGTTGAAGAGAATGCTGGCGGGCGTGTGGCTGAGCGCGCCGAGGTTCGTGAGGCGCGCGGGGGTGTGGCTCGCGCAGCCGCGGTTTGCTGTGACGGCGGGCGCGGTCGTGCGCGACGAGCGCGGGCGCGTGCTTCTGCTCCGTCATACGCTGAGGAAGGGGAGCGGCTGGGGCATCCCCGGAGGTTTCATGCTCGCGGGCGAACAGCCCGAAGAGGCTGTCAGGCGCGAGCTGCGCGAGGAGACGGGGCTTGAGGTGGAGTCGGTCGAGCTGGCCTTCGTCCGCACGTTAAAGAGCGTCCGGCAGGTCGAAGTCGTCTTCCGCGGACTGCTGCGCGCCGATGCGATCAAGGGCATCGAGAAGAACTTCGAGATAGACGGCGCGGAGTGGTTCGCGACCGACGCGATGCCGCACAGCCTTAGCGCGGATCAGCGCCGCGTCATCGCACGCGCGCTCGCGCCGGATAGCGCAAACGCGCGCGAGTAGTGGTATGCTTGGTCGTTCCAAAAAAAGGTCGGGAGTCAGAAAGCCGGGAGACCGAAATGACAGCCGTTGCGGGGGCGTGCCCAGCGTTCTCTCCTGTGACGCCCGACCTATGACTTCTTCGATCTACAGGAGAGAGAGAGTAAAAATGATGCCGCAACTGATACCCGACTCCGAACAAGTGATGAGCATACTGAAGAAGACGGGCGCGTTCCGCGAGGGACACTTCGTCTATCCGTCGGGCCAGCACACGCCGCACTACTTCCAGATGCCGCTCGCCTTTCGCTACTACGACACGGCGCGCGTGTTGGCCGTCGCGCTCTCGCGCAAGCTGCGTCTGGAGAAAGTCGTTTCGAGCGCGCTCCCCAAACTCTCGATCATCAGTCCGAGTCCGGGCGGCATCCCCGTCGCCTTCGCGGTGCGCGAAGCCCTGACCGCCGACCAGATTTACTGGGCCGAGCGCGAAGAGGGCAAGCGCATGTTCCGACAGTACGTCAACGCCGGAGAGGTCAGCCCCGCCGTCATCGTGGACGACATCTCGCGCACCGGCGACGCGATCAAAGACACCGTCAACCTCGTCCGCGAGATGGGCACGAAGGTCATCGGCTGCGGCACAATCGTCCGCTTCAAGGGATCGCCCGACCACATAGAAATCCCCGGCGAGGACGACCCCGTCCCCGTCCTCTCGCTCGTCGAGTTCGACGCCAAGTGGTACGACGACGGCGACTCCTGCGCCGACTGCAAGAAGGGCGTGCCTGAAGAGCATGTCAGGTTCTAGATGAGGGGAGCGAAAGGGAAAGGTGTGGACAGAGTTTCGCTCTGAGTTGTTTATAGTCTCGTCTTGACATGCGGTTCTCGATATGAGAACTTTTGGTTGAGCTAGTAACTGCGATACTATAGCCGTTTGCAATTGCGTGAAGCTGGGAGCGCGGGCATCCCTGCCCGCCTTGAGCGCCGCAGGCGCGAAGATGGACGCGCCAATAGGCGCGTTGGCGGGCAAGGATGCCCGCGCTCCCAGCGATAAGCGGTCGCACT
>DASQLL010000245.1:0-4297 GCA_035630035.1 Pyrinomonadaceae bacterium
ATCTTCGGCGCGGCGATGATGGCAGGCGGCGGCCGCAACACAGGCGGGGCGGGCGCGGGCAGCATCGTCATCGGCCTGTTCGCGATGATCGGCGTCCCGATCTTCTACGGCATCATCGGCTTCATCTTCGGAGCCATCGGCGCGCTCGTCTACAACGTTGCCTCCGGCTTCGTCGGCGGCATCGAGCTTGAGCTTGAAGCGGTCGCAAACGAGTACGCAGCCCCTCCGCCCCCGCAGTGGAACGCGGGCCAGCACCAGCCGGGGCAGCAGCAGTATCCGTACTAAAAAAGTCTGGAGTCTGGGGTCTGGAGTCGGGAGTCAAAACGGATGAAAGCGTCGCTGTTTTGACTCCAGACTCCCGACTCCAGACTCCAGACTCTCTTGAGTATGAAGCGCCGTAGACAGCCGCCGCGACGCGACGCGCGGGAGAGCGACGCGCGCCTCGGCGCGGGGGCGGAGCTGGACGTGACGGTCGAGCGCATTCTGCCCGGCGGCGTGGGGCTGGCGCACGCGCACGGGCAGACCGTTTTCGTCTCGCTGGCCGCGCCGGGCGACTTCGTGCGCGTCCGCGTCGAGACGGTGCGCTCGCGTCTGGCCTTCGCCTCGATTACGGAAGTCCTGACGCCCTCGCCCGTCCGCGTCGCGCCGCCGTGCCCGCACTTCGGTCGGTGCGGCGGGTGCGACTTTCAACAGTTAGCTTACGAGGCGCAGCTCGCCGCAAAGGTCGAGATCATACGCGACTGCCTGCGCCGCGTCGCGCGCGTCGAGCCGCCCGACGAAATCCACATCACGCCTTCGCCCAACGAGTGGCATTACCGCTCGCGCGCGCGCTGGCAGCACGACCCTCTTCGAAAACACCTCGGCTACTTCGAGCGCGGCTCGCACCGCATACGCGACGTTGCCGAATGCCCCGTCGCCTCGCCGCCCGTGCAGGAGCGCCTGACGACGCTGCGCGCGCTGCTCGCCGAAGACCGTCTGCCCGACGACGTGCCGGAATTCGAGGCCATAGCCGGCGACGAAGGCGTCGCGCTCGCGCCCGCAGTCGCGCCCGAAGACGAGCGCGAGCAGTCGCGCGTGATTGGAGGCGAGCGTTACCGCTTCGACGCGGGCTGCTTCTTCCAGATAAATCATGCGCTGCTCGAACCGCTCGTCCGAGAGGGCTTGCGCGACGCCGCGGGCGACGCGGCGCTCGACCTTTACAGCGGCGTCGGACTCTTCACGCTCCCGCTCGCGCGCCGCTTCTCGCGCGTCGTCGCCGTCGAAGGCAACGCGGCGGCAAGCGAATACGCACGTCGCAACCTCGAAGACGCCGCGCTCACGAACGCGCGCGTCGAAACGTCAGCCGTGGGCAACTGGCTCGCGCGCAACGCCGACGCCCTCGGCCACATAGACTTCGTCCTACTCGACCCGCCGCGCGCGGGCGCGGAACACGAATGCGTTCAAAGCATCATCAGGCTCCGCCCGCGCCACGTCTCCTACGTCTCCTGCGATCCCGCCACGCTCGCGCGCGACCTGCGCCTACTCACGGAGGGCGGCTACCGCACGGCTTCCGTCCGAGCCTTCGACATGTTCCCGCAGACTCACCACGTCGAGACGGTCGTGCATCTGGATGTGAATAATAATGCTAAATACAAAAGTTGATGCGACTGAACAGAAGTAGGTGCGACTAGCACAATAGTCATTGCGACTGAAACATATAATTGAGCCAAGACATATTTTCAATTCTATGACTTTATCTATGTTTGTACGGAAGTGGTGTTGCTAGTGTTCTGTAATTGAAGACATTTGATAAACGACCTTTCTTGCCCTATCTTTTGTGTATGGCAAGAAAAGCACAACCCGTTCAACTCTCAACCGACGAATTACGATCTTTGAAAACTACCCTCAGGCGTGGCACAACACCGGCACGGATGCAGGCTCGCGCCCGCGTTCTCGACTTGCTCGACCGCCAGCAGCATCCCGATGCTATTGCCGCGACATTGGGTCTCAGTGTTCAGACCGTCTTCAACATTAAGCGGCGTTATCTGGCAGAAGGCTTGGAATCGGCTTTACAGGAAAAGCCGCGCTCTGGCACGCCCAGGCGTATTGCGGGCGACGCACGGGCTAAGATTACAGCTCTGGCCTGTTGCTCCGCCCCTGAAGGGCATGCCCGCTGGACGCTGCGCCTGCTGGCTGATAGAGCCGTAACGCTCGGCTTCGTTGAGACCATCAGTCACAACGCGGTCAAAGAGATTCTGAAAAAAACAGACTCAAGCCGCACCTGAAAAGGCAGTGGTGCATCGGGCAGATCACGGGCGAATATCTGGCACGGATGGAGGATGTCCTGCACCTCTACAACCTCTCCTATGATGAGCAGCGACCCATCGTCTGCTTCGACGAGTTGCCGGTGCAACTGTTGGGCGAAGTGGTCGCCCCCTTGCCGATGAAGGAGGGCCACAGCCTTCGCTGCGATTATGAATATGAGCGCGAGGGGACAGCCTGCCTGCTGGTCGCCTTTGAGCCGTTGACTGGAAAGCGCATCGTTGAGACCAGTAGGCAGAGGACGAAAGCTGACTACTGCCGCTTCATGCAGCGTGCAGCGGAGATGTTCCCGACAGCCGAACGGGTGGTGCTCGTGCAGGACAACTTGAACACGCACAACGCCAGTTCTTTCTATGAGAACTTGCCGCCAGCAGATGCCTTCACTTTGGCGCAAGCGTTCGAGATGCATTACACACCGAAGAAAGGCTCCTGGTTGAACATGGCGGAGTTGGAGCTATCAGCATTGTCGCGCATCTGCCTCTCAAGACGCATCAGTTCAATCGAGGAACTTGACCGAGAGGTGCAAACGCTTGTCAAAGAACGAAACGAGTTAGGAATCAAAGTCGAATGGCAGTTCTCAATCGCTCAAGCGCGAGAAAAGCTGAACCGCCATTATGAGAAGGTGAAATCCAAGAACTAAAATTACAGAGCACTAGAAACTTGGGTTAATTAGACGTTTCAACCGATCTGTAAGTTTCATGTGCGAGCGTAAATGCTTCGCGACAGCTGTCACGCTATGAGAGCGGATGGGCATCGCCTCAACTTGGCACTTTCTTCTTAGCGCACCGGCGCGGCTGAGGCCGCCCCTGCAAAATATTTGTTGATTTCGCCGCGGGCGTAGGGTAGCATCCCGCCCGTCCTTACAAGGGTCTTCCAAGGGGTCGCTCTCGCAAGTCTTACGTTTTCCGTTTTCTTTACGCTCTGCCGCGCCCGCCCGCGCGACCTTCAACGACAGGTTCCTCTAACTGCCCAAGCGTTATTTCGATGAACAGGAACGCTTACATGAAGCCCTCACGCCGCCTCCGCCTAATAAGCTTTACACTCTGCTGTGCGCTGCTCGCCGCCCCTCTAACATCAACGTCCGTTGGTAGCGCGGCACCGGGGCAGGGAGTCCGGCAGTCGGGCCGGGGCAAGAAGGTCAGGCCGGAACCTGCACAGCCCGGCGCACCGGCGGCGGCGCTGCCCGATCTGGACGGGGCACGCCAGCTACCACAACCGACGCCGCAAACGCCGCCTCCCGCCCCTTCGACGGCCAGGTCGCGGCGCAAGCCGCTTGTGTCGCGCGGCGGCAGGAAGGTTGGCGACCCGATGCCTATCCCTAAGACGACGCCCCCCATACCCGTGCCGGCCCCCACAGTACCGTCACCCACACCCGTCGTGCAAGGAGCAAGTGGTGACGGCGGCGCGAACACGTTAGACCTCGGCTCGCCCAACTTCCGCGCCGGAACGAAAGCCTACGCCCTCTTCTTTACGCGCTTTCTCGTCTCGCCCTCATACGACCAGCTACAACCTCTTTTCGATTCCGGCTCTTTCTTTGGGGCGTCGTTCGACTTCTTCGCCTTCTCACCATTGCAGGCTGGCGGCGCGAAGGTGGCCTTCGCGAGCAACCGCGACGGGCGCGTACAGATTTACCTGATGAACGCCGACGGCAGCGGCCAGGCACAGCTCACAAGCAGCGGCGCGAACGACGATGGCCCGCGCTTCTCCCCGAACGGCGCGAAGATACTCTTCCAGAGCGACCGCGACGACCCGGCGGGCGGTTACAACGACATTTATGTGATGAACTCGGACGGCACGGGGCAGACGCGCCTGACCACCGCCGCAAGCGACGACTGCGCCCCTTCGTGGTCGCCCGACGGAAGTAAGATTGTCTTCCAGAGCCTACGCAACGGCGTGAGTTACCAAATCTATTCGATGAACGCCGACGGCAGCAATCAGGTCAATCTCGGAGGCAGCACGAGCAATGACCGGCAGCCGTCGTGGTCGCCGGACGGGA
>DASQLL010000246.1:0-18164 GCA_035630035.1 Pyrinomonadaceae bacterium
TTGTCTTTCAGTTCAGCGTTCAGCGTTCTGACTTCTGCGTTTATTCCTGCCTCACATGCTCCGCGCCGAGGTCTATCAGCAGCTTTTCAAGATTCTCCGCTTCCTCGGCGTTTTTCGCTTCGACGCCGATGAGTATGCCGCCCGCGCGCAGAGAAGCGTCGTAGACCTTCGCTCGATGCTCCGGGATGCCCGCGCCTACGAGCGCGCCTATAAGCCCGCCGGCAGCGCCGCCCGCGCCAGCGCCCGCGAGCGCAGCCGCAAGCGGCCCCGCGACGATGAGACCGATGCCCGGCAGCACTACGTTCGTGCCGACCGCTGCAATCGCCGCCAGCACCGCGCCGACCGCGCCGCCCACAGCCGCGCCGTATCCGAGTCCGTCAGCCGCGCGCGATCCCGTCTCGATGGCGAACTCCTTCGACTTGGTCGCGTCAGACATAAGCACGCTGATGTCGTCGCGCGTGTAGCCGCGCTTCAGTATCGCGTCAACCGCAGCCTCGGCGGCCACGCGCGTCTTGAACAATCCAGTCACAAGTTTTGCCATAATCATTCTCCTCGATATTTCCGTCTCCTTCCGCTGCGGCCCGGCTGACGCCGGCGCGAGGGCGCGCACGGAGAAACTTATTCATCGGACTTACACGGCAAACCTCATGCCGACTCGGACGCTGCGCCCTGCGATTCCGTTCATTCTGTATTTACAATGCGATAGAGCCAATCGCCCGCGACGCATCTCGCACGCTCGCGGCCCGCAACGTACCAAAGCGGAACGAAACGTGCGCGTGTTCCGTTCGCCGCCGGGCGCGCACGCGGACAGAAGCGGAACGCGTCGGCGCTGTTATAATGCGTCCCTGCTTAGACGCATGAGTTGAATATTTCGGTCGGAGAGGTGTTGTGATTAAAGCTGTCATTTTCGACGTTGACGGGACGCTCGTAGACTCTGTTGACCTGCACGCGCGCGCGTGGCAGGAGGCGCTGGCGCACTTCGGCAAACAGTTTCCGTTTGAGAAAGTGCGCTACCAGATCGGCAAAGGCGGCGACCAACTGATGCCCGTCTTCCTCTCCGAAAAAGAGATCGAAGAGTTCGGCGAAGAGCTTGAGAAGTACCGCGGCGAGCTGTTCAAGCGCGAGTACATGCCGCGAGTGAAAGCCTTCCCCGCCGTGCGCGAACTCTTCGAGCGAATCGAGCGCGACGGCAAGCAGATCGCGCTCGCGTCCTCGGCCAAAGGCGACGAGCTGGAGGTCTATAAAAAGATCGCGAACATCACAGACCTCGTCGAAGAGGAAACATCGAAGGATGACGCCGACAAGTCGAAGCCGCACCCCGACATCTTCGAGGCCGCGCTCGCGCGACTAGGCGACCCGCCTCTCGAACAGACGGTCGTCATAGGCGACACGCCCTACGACGCGGAGGCCGCGGGCAAGGCGGGCCTGAGAACAATCGGCTTCCTGTCGGGCGGCTTCCCCGAAGAAGACCTGCGCGCCGCCGGCTGCTTCCGAATCTACGAAGGCCCGGCAGACATGCTCGCGCGCTACGACGAGTCGCCGCTGGCAGAATGACCCCGAATGTTTAGTTAGCGCGGACTCGTAAACCGACACGTCCCGACACCGAGAAGCGTTTGAGAATCCTCCAAGTCAGTTCGGCGCGCGCGTTCGGCGGCGGAGAGCGTCACTTCGCAGACCTCGCGCGCGGCCTCGCGGCTCGCGGCCACGAAGTCTTCGCCGCGCTCTCTCCTTCGTCGCCGCTCCGTGGCAGACTCGGCGCGATTCCAGACAGCAACATTCTCAAGCTCCCTCTCCGCAACGCGCTCGACCTCGCGAGCGCAGCGCGTCTCGCACGCTTCGCACGCGATGAGCGCGTCGAGATTATTCACGCGCACGTCGCGCGCGACTACACGCTGGCCGCATTCGCCGCGCGTCGCGCGCCCGCCGCGCGTCTCATCCTCACGCGCCACGTCCTCTTTCCATTGAGCCGCATGCACCGCCTCGCGCTCTCGAACGTCGCGCGCGTCGTCGCCGTCTCCGAAGCGGTCGCGCGCGCGCTCCGCGCGCAATCAATCTTCCCCAACGACAAAATTCGCGTCGTCGCCAACGGGATTGACCTGCGCCGCTTCGACGCAGCCCGCGCTGAGTTCGAGCGCGAGTCGCGGCGATTCGATTCCGCTCAGCAACTCCCGCACAGCGCCGCGCAGCGCCGCCCCTTGCGCGTCGGCATCGTCGGCGAGCTGAGCGAGGTAAAAGGTCAGTTGGATTTCGTGCGCGCGGCGTCGCTCGTGGCGGAGCGATTGGGCGACGAGGTCGAGTTCGTAATCGTCGGCGAGGACGAGTCGCGCTCCGGCGAATACCGCGCGCGCATCGAAGGGCTTATCTCGGAACTCGATCTTGCGCGGCGCGTGCGCCTCACGGGGCGGCTCGAAGAAGTGGCGGTCGTCGTGGCCTCGCTCGACGTTTTCGTCTCGGCCTCGCATTCGGAATCGTTCGGCATTGCGATGGTCGAGGCGATGGCCTGCGGCGTGCCCGTCGTCGCGACGGCCACGATGGGCGCGCGAGAAATTGTTGAGGACGGCGCGACCGGACTGATCGTGCCGGTTGGAGACGCGGGCGCGCTGTCCGCAGCCGTCGTCTCATTGCTCGAAGATGAAGTGCGCCGACTCGCGCTCGGCGCGCGCGGGCGGGAGACGGCGCGCGAACGCTTCAGCCTCGAACGAATGATCGAGGCGACCGAGCGCGTCTACGCCGAGGCGACAGGGCGCGCGCCGGACGCAAGCCCTTAAACATTTCGCGCGTTGGTACTATCATGGTGACGAGAGACCAATACTCGAAACAAAACTTTTTCGCCGAGGTGAGCCAATGACGAAGCTCGCGCGCTTGCGCGGAATCGAGATTGCCTACGACGATGCGGGCGAGGGCACGCCCATCGTGCTGCTTCACGGCTTCCCCTTCAACCGCTCGATGTGGCGTGAGCAGACAGAGAGTCTGCGCGGAGCGTGGCGTGTCATCACGCCCGACCTTCGCGGCCACGGCGAGACGAGCGTCGCGGGCGAAGTCGCGACGATGGAGGAGATGGCCGCAGACGTTGCCGCATTGCTCGACGAGCTGAACATCTCGCGCGCGGTCGTCGGCAGTCTCTCGATGGGCGGCTACGTCGCTCTCGCCTTCTTCAGAAAATTTCCTGAGCGCGTGCTGGCTCTCATCCTCGCGGACACTCGCCCGCAGGCCGACACCGACGACGGACGACGCGCGCGTGAGGAGACTGCGCGGCGCGCGCTCGTCGAAGGCATGGGCGCGGTCACGGACGCGATGCTCCCGAAGCTGCTCGCGCCCTCGACGCGCGAGCGCGAGGCCGAAGTCGTAGACCGCGTGCGCGCGATGATGCTCGGCACGAACCCACGTGGCGCAGCCGCCGCGCTGCGCGGGATGGCCGCACGCCGAGACCAGACAGACCTTCTGACGGAAATCAACGTGCCGACCTTGATCGTCGTCGGGACTGAGGATGCTCTGACGCCTCCGTCCGATGCGGAGACGATGCACGCGAAGATCGAAGGCTCGCGCCTCGTGAAGATCGAGGGCGCGGGGCACGTCTCGAACGTCGAGCGGCCCGAAGATTTCAACCGCGCGATAGGAGAGTTTCTGTCGGGCATGCGAACGTGAAGGGAACTTTGCGATAAGGAATTTTTTGACTTGGCCGAATCATGGAAATATCGCATCGAGGAGCGCGTTCGATGGGGCGACGTTGACGCCGCGCGCATAATCTTCTACGGCGCTTACATACGCTTCTTCGAGTTCGCCGAGACAGAGCTGTTCCGCGCGGTCGGCCTGCCCTACGGCGTGATGTTCGACGAGCTTGACGTGTGGCTGCCGCGCGCGCACCTCGAATGCGACTTTCGCCATGCCGCGCGGCTCGACGACCTGCTCGAAGTTTATGTTTACGTCGGTCGCGTCGGGCACAAATCGCTCCGTCTCGACTTCGAGGTTCGGCGCAAGGGCGAGGCCGAGGCGATTGCCGACGCGCACTTCGTCCTTGTCGCAGTCCGCCGCGACTCCTTCGAGTCCGTGCCCGTGCCGGAAGAACTGAAACGCCGCCTCGCTCCATACACGCGCCCCGCCTCGACCGCGGGCGCAGACACGCAGCCGTAAAGTCGCCGCTCGTCGAGACCCCACTCGCGCACGACCCTTCAGCGGCGGGAGAATTTCGCCATGGGTTTTAACGAATCAAGTCTGGAGTTCGACCTCTTCGAGAGCATGCGCCTCAGGCTCGCGCGCCTGCTCACGGTCGGCGGGCGTGAAGAGATCGAGGCCGAGCGAATCGCGCTCTACGTCATGCAGGGCGTGCGCGAAGTGCCGCGCCTACTGAACGCCCTCGCCAGCGGCAACACTTCGCAAGACGAGACGCGCGACATACTCAAACTCGTCCTCGACAACGCAGACTCGCTCGAACGCGCACGCGCGCTGCTCGCCGGACAAGACGTGCCGGAAGACGTAAACTGAGATTGCTGTGTGTAGAGCCGAAGAGGGTGGCTTGCTCGGAAAATTTAGAACGGACGGAAGGCACGCCGCGCGAGCGTGCGCTTGAGGCCGATATAGCCTTGGCCGCCCGCGACCAACTCGCGAAGTGTGCGGCGTATGCCGGGGTGAATGCGCGCGAACTTTATCATCCTGTCTGTGAACGGCCCGCCCCAGAAGTCGCCATAAAATCTCCGGCGCATCTCGGACGCGCGCCGCAACTCCCGCCCGAAGTCCGCGCGCCACTTCGACTCGTAAGCCTTTACGTCGCCCGCGAGGAAGGCTTCGGCGAAAAGCTCCGCCGAGCGCAGCGCGTAGAAAATCCCTTCGCCCGTCACGGGGTCTGCGAAGCCCGCGGCGTCGCCCAGCAAAGCCCAGTCGTCGCCCGCCGCGCGACGACGGTCAAGAGTCTCAGCCGCAAGTCCCGGAATGCGCGCCGCGTAACGCCCGGCCACGCCGCGCAGTTGTTTCTCAATCTCGCGGTCGCGCGAATCGCGCTCAACGTCTGCACGCATGCGGATCGTCGGGCCGCCTTCTTCGCGCGCACGATAGTAGCTGACCATGAAGTCCCAGAGCATTCGGTCGAGCGACTTGTGATCGAACGCGTCCTGCGCCGTGGCGATGCCGAATGAGATGTGATCGAGCCGCGGGAACGCCCACGCATAGCCCGCCCAACCCGGCAGGAAGGCGATGACCGTCGGCGCGTCGTCCGCCTCGTTCAGTGGCGTGCGGTAGCCGAAAGCAACCTCCATCTCCGCGTTCGGCAGCGCGCCCGCGAGCCGCTTCGCAATCGCGCTGTTCGCGCCGTCCGCCGCGACTAAAACGTCGCCGCTCCAAATCTCGCCGCTACGCGCGCGCACGACCCAACGCCCCTCCGCGCTCTTCTCAGCCGACGCCGAAACGCGCCCATCGAAAATCTTCGCCCCTGCTCGCCGCGCACGCTCTCGAAGGTAAGAGTCGAGAGCGCAGCGCGAGTAGACTGCGAAAGGCTCGTCGAGTTCGAGCCGGACGCCTTTACCTTCCGGCGAGAACATCTCAACTTCGGTGACTGCGCGACCGCCCGCTTCGAGCAGGAACGGCCAAGCCTTCAGTGCCTTCGACGTGACGCCGCCGCCGCAAGCCTTCGCTTCGAGCGCGGGGCGTCCATCGAACAGCGCAACGCGTCGCCCCGCGCGCGCAATCTTCTCAGCCGCGAAAGAGCCTGCCGGGCCTGCCCCGACAATCATCACGTCGAAACTTTCGTTGCCGCTCACATTAATCCTCATCTAACGATTGCCGTGACCTTCATCTCCGCGCGCATCTTTCGTCTTCGTCGCTAACGCCTTGCGATAGGAATCTTCACCTGTGCTAGAATCTTCTCACAACCCCTGCAACTCGTGACGAATTTTCAAACCGCGTTAACTCGTTGACGCGCGTTCCCCTTTTTAAGCTCTCCCGTCTGGGCGGCGAGAACTTCCTTGACCCCTCGCGACCAGAGCGCTGAAGATTATGAACAGCAGCCCTCTCGTCTTCGTCGGCATCGCTCCGCACCCGCCCGTGATGGTGACTGAAGTCGGCGGCGCGATGGCGGACGAGGTGCGCGCCTCGATTGACGCCATGCGCGATTTCACCGAGCGCATCAAGGAGTGCGGCGCGGAGACTGTCATCATCATCTCGCCCCACGCCCCACTCGAAGCGCGCGCCTTCGTGGCGTATGAGGGGTCGCTACTGCGCGGTGATTTTGCCAACTTCCGCGCCCCGCAGGCAACCGTCGAAGTCCCACTTGACCATGAACTTCTCGCCGCCGTCAAAGAGAGCGCGGTAGAGCAGCATTATTCTGTCGTCGGACTGAAGGACTACGCGCTGGATCACGGCACGGCAGTCCCCCTCTACTTTCTTTTGCGTAACGGCTGGAGCGGTCGCGTCGTTGCGCTCGGCTACAGCTTTCTCTCCAACGAAGACCACGTGAGCTTCGGCGTTTGCATTAGGCGTGCAGTTGAGAGAGTCGGGCGGCCCGTCGCCTTCGTCGCGAGCGGTGATTTAAGTCACCGTCTCATCCCCACCGCACCCGCGGGCTTCCACACGGATGCTCATCTCTTCGATCAGGAAGTGATTGACGCGATCCGTTCGGGTGTCCCGGAACGCGTCATTAACATTGATCAGAATCTGCGGCGTCTGGCCGGGGAATGTGGTTATCGCTCAATGCTCGTGGCCTTCGGCGTCTCCGCCGAAAGCGAGCCGCGATACGAAGTTCTAAATTACGAAGCGCCCTTCGGCGTCGGTTATCTGGTGGCGCAACTCGCTCGCTCGAATCCAGATGAAGCGATAGAGGCAAAGAAAGGAGCAAACATTGGCTGAGCCGCAATCGCCGCGTTCGCGTGGCAACGAAACACTCTCATCTCATCTGCTCGCCGACGAAAAAGAGATACCCTCACTGGCACGTCGCGCGGTCGAAACCTTTGTCTTGGAGCGGCGTGTTATCAAGCCGACGCCTACTCTATCCCCTTTCTTAACGGAGCAGAGTTCGGCCTGCTTCGTCACTGTCAGAACTACCGGCGGAGAACTCCGCGGCTGCATAGGCACAATCGAGCCTGAGAGAAGTACGCTCGCCGAAGAGATCGTCGCCAACGCCATTAATGCCGCAACTCGTGATCCACGCTTCCTGCCTATCTCTGATATTGAACTCCCATCCCTGCATTATTCAGTTGATGTTCTTTATCCGCCGGAGCCAACCAGATTTGAAGACTTAGACCCCTCAATATTCGGTGTGGTCATCGTTGATCGTTTGGGTGTAAGGCGTGGACTACTCCTACCAGACATAGACGGCATTGAAACAGCAGACCAACAAGTTCAGATAGCTGCTCGTAAAGCCGGCATCGCTCCCCACGAACCACATACACTGTACCGCTTTCGCGTCCAACGTTTTTGCGAGTCGGCGTGATCTCGCATTTAACAATCAAGCGGCCAAATGGTATCGGATTTGAAATGAGATAAAAAAGCTCCTGCGGATAAAAAAATTCCGCTGCATACGCGAGTGCATGCAGCGGTCAATATCCACAGGAGGAAAGGGCCTTCATACTACACGAGCGGGCGGAGTGTGTCAAATAGATTCATCGCGCCCGCGCGCGTGGCTTCGCTTAAACGTCTAAGTTCTTTACATCCAGAGCGTTATCCTCAATAAACTTGCGGCGCGGCTCGACCGCATCGCCCATCAGGATGGTAAAAATCTGATCGGTCTCCACTGCATCATCTATCTTAACTTGAAGCAGTGTGCGCTTTTCGGGGTTCATAGTCGTCTCCCAGAGTTGATCCGGGTTCATCTCGCCGAGACCTTTGTAACGCTGGATTGTTAAGTCTTTTTTGGCCGAAGCAAGCACACGCTCCAGAAGCTCCTCACGCGACCCGACCGTCTCTTTGGAGCCATTCTCACCAATAATTAATGGGGCAGTCAGGCGTTCTTCCAGGGTCTTATAAATTTCTACGGCTTTCTGAAATTCAACGTGGCTCGCTAAATCCCAGTCTATTTTAACTTTTGAACCGCCTGGCACCGTCGTTTCGATCTCCCACAACCCATGCTCCTCATCCGGGGCAAGTTCAGTCTTGTAACCGGCATCGGCCAACGCCTCTTCGACGTGAGCTATCTGCTCGCCTTCGCTGTCTTGGAACACTCCTTTAAGTGTCGCGCCGTCCTCGCGCAGAATTCCTTTGCGACCTCCGAAGGCTTCCAGAAGCAGGTGGAGTAGGCGTTCGTCGTTACCCAGCCTTCTTATAAGTTTTTCAAAATAACGCTTTAACTCGACCATCTGCTCAAGAGTTCGCGCAAGATCACGCCCTTCGACCACCTCTTCCGTCTCGGCGGAGGTGACCTTCATGTCACTTGTCGCTTGGCGCATCAGGAAACGAACCATTGATCTTTCGTCTTTAATATATTCCTCTCGCTTGCCGCGTTTTACTTTAAAAAGCGGTGGCTGAGCAATGTAAACGTGCCCAGATTCGATCAACTCAGGCATCTGCCTATAGAAGAAGGTTAGAAGCAGTGTTCGGATGTGCGACCCATCAACATCAGCGTCCGTCATGAAAATGACTTTGTGGTAACGAAGCCTGTTAACGTCGAAATCATCCTTGCCGATACCCGTGCCGAGTGCGGTAATTAATGTTTTAATCTCGCTATGACTAAGCATTTTGTCGAAGCGAGCCTTCTCCACGTTCAAGATTTTACCTTTTAACGGCAAGACGGCCTGAAACCTTCTGTCGCGGCCCTGCTTCGCGCTGCCACCGGCTGAGTCACCTTCTACAATGTAAAGCTCACATTGTGCGGGGTCTCTTTCCTGACAGTCCGCGAGCTTGCCCGGCAGCATCGTTGAGCCGATTGCCCCCTTGCGGACGATCTCGCGAGCCTTTCGTGCAGCTTCGCGTGCGCGTGCGGCGTCAATGGCTTTTCCGACCACTTTTTTAGCGACGGTTGGATTCTGCTCAAAATACTCTGACAAACGCTCGTTTAGGAATGATTCGACCGCGCCCTTTACGTCCGAGTTAAGTTTGCCTTTAGTCTGCCCCTCAAACTGAGGCTGCGGTAATTTAACCGAGATCACCGCAACCAGACCCTCACGCACGTCGTCACCCGACAGAGAGCTTTTGAAATTCTTCGCGAGGCCGGAGGACTGCGCGTAACTATTTATTGTGCGCGTCAGTGCCGAGCGAAAACCGGAAAGGTGTGAACCGCCGTCAACGGTATTGATGTTGTTGGCGAAGGAGTAGACCTTTTCGTCGTAAGCGTCGTTGTACTGGATGGCAACATCAATAGAAAGCATGTCACCCGACTTCTCAAAGTAAATCGGCTTGTCGTGAAGCACTGACTTGTTCTTATTGAGGTGCTTGACGAACTCCGCGATCCCCCCACGGTAGTAAAATTCGTGCGAACGCTCAGGCTCTGACCGCTCGTCTTTTATCGTGATGCGGATGCCTTTATTCAAGAAGGCCTTTTCACGCAGGCGCTCTGACAGCTTGTCGAAGCTAAATTCCGAGACGTCGAAAATCTCCGCGTCGGGCTTGAAGGTAATCTTCGTGCCGCGGCGGCGCGTCTTCCCTGTCATCTCAAGTTTGGTCGCAGAAATCCCCTTCTTGTACTCTTGCTCGTAAGTCGCTCCGTCCCTCCAGATTTCCAAACGAAGCCACTCTGAGAGGAAATTTACGCAAGAGACGCCTACTCCGTGGAGTCCCCCCGACACCTTGTAAGCGTTCGAGTCGAATTTTCCGCCGGCGTGAAGTTTGGTCATCACCACTTCGGCGGCGGACTTCTTCTCCTGTTTGTGATAATCAACCGGAATGCCGCGACCGTTATCAACGACAGTTACCGAGTTATCCATGTGGATGGTAACTTCTACTGTATCGCAGTAGCCTGCCAGAGCCTCGTCCACCGAATTGTCCACTACCTCGTAGACAAGATGGTGCAGCCCCATATCGCCCGTGGAACCGATGTACATTGCGGGACGCTTACGGACAGCCTCCCGACCCTCCAAAACTGTGATTGAAGTCGCAGTATAGGAATCACCCTTTTTCGATAAAGTTACTGTTGACAAACCATTCTCCTCTTTGTAAGTGCTACTCATAAACTGTTATCGGTTTAAATCAGAGCGCGTAATAGCTCACTTGACTGATACGAAACTTAGATGCCCTCCGCTGTTGAAGCGATTGTTCTTTGCGGATCAAACTTCGCGGCGTCGGTTGCCACGCCGTTGCTCACGTCGAACACTTTCGCGTTTGCGGCAAACTCTTTGATGAGGTCACCTTTGGAGGTCGTGACAAACGTCTGTGTGCGCCCTTCCAAGTATTCGAGCAAGCGACCGATACGTCCTTTATCCAGCTCGGCATCCACGTCATCCATCAGAAAAAGTGGATACTCATTGTGCCATGAATAATACACCGAAATCGCCGCTAAATCAAGTAAAATCAACGCACTACGCTGCTGACCGGAACTCCCGTAGGCACGTATTTCCCGCCCGTCGAACAGAATTTCTAGCTCGTCCCGGTGTGGGCCGATGAGAGCGTAGCCGGAGGCGATTTCGGCTTGCAGACGAAGGCGCAGACGCTCTCTCAAAAGCGTTTCATAATTCGCCAAATCCCCTTTGCCTTCGAGAGCGGAGACGTAACGGATTGTGACTTCTTCTCGCTCAAACAGACGTTGTTGGAGGCTCTGTTTTAGACGCTCGACGTAATCGCTGCGCGCACGGTAGATTTCGGACCCTAAGAGTACGATCTGCTCATTCCAAGGTTCGATAAGTTCGCGGACATGGTCCATGCTCACTTCCGATTCGGATACATCCTGAAGCAGTCGGTTTTTCTGTTTGATGACTCGCTGATAGTCCGCGAGCGTTTGCACGTAGCTGTGGTGCAGTGCGACGACTCCGCGGTCTAAGAATCTTCGACGGGCTTCAGGGCCGCCGCGTACTACTTCAAGCTCGTCAGCCGTGAATGCAACGACGTGCAGTTGGCTCAGGTAGCTCGCGACCGTCTCGCGTTTTCCGTTAAGCGAAAGCGATTTTGTGTTGCCTTGAAGAGTGACTTGCAGGTCTCTGTGTAGGTCGCGGCTTCGCGCCACGCGCCCGCGGACGACGGTCAGGCTCTCGCCAAACCGTGTCGCTTCCTGCGGCTTTTGTGTGCGGAATGATTTTGTGGTGGCGAGCAGATAGATTGCTTCGAGCCAACTCGTCTTGCCCTGCCCGTTTTCGCCGGAGATGATGTTGAGACCTTCGCCCCAGAAGACCTCGCCACTCAAATTCCTGAATTGATGTGCCTCAAGCGATTCGAGCAGCATGCGCCGAATTTTAGCACATGCTGCTCGAAGTGAGAGCTTGATAGGATTCCTACCACTCGGATCACAGACGCATAGGCATCACGACATATTTGTAGTCGTAGCCGTCATCGGATGAAGGTCGGATTTGCGCCTGCGAGTTGCCATCCTTGAATTCAAAGGAGACCGAACCGTCGTTCATGACGTTTAGAAAATCCTGAAGGTAGGCGGCGTTGAAGCCGATCTCAGTCTCCTCGCCGGCGTATTCGGTGGTGACGGTTTCGCGTGCCTCGCCCTCCTCGGCAGTTTGTGAGCTGATGTGAAGACTGCCGGGCGTTAGTTGGAAACGAATTGCGTGCGAGCGGTCGTCGGCCATGAGCGCGACGCGGCGTATGGCCTGACCGAGCGACGCCGAATCGAACTCGGCTTTTTTGTCGTTCCCCTTCGGAATCACCATCTCGTAGTTCGGGAACTGGCCTGTGAGCGTTCGCGAGATCAGAAGCCGCGGCCCGACCTCGAAATAGATGTGATTCTCGTCTGCGCCCAGCCCGATATCTCCCTCGAAGGAAGTCGTCAGCTTTGTAAGCTCGGACAGAGTTTTGCGGGGGATGAGAACGTCTATATCGTCTTTGGGCGCGTTGCCGCCCAAGTCTTTCCGCTCGATGTATGCCAGACGGTGCCCGTCCGTCGTCACCATTTTCGCCCCGGACTTGTTGATGACGAATTTTGCGCCTGATAGCGTGTACCTTGATTCCTCAAGGGTGATGGCGAAGATCGTTCGGTCAATGAAAGTCTTGAATATGCTTGCCGAAAATCTTACCGGGGCAGACTTGAAACTGGGAACTTCTGGAAAATTTCCAGTCTCAATGCCGGCGATGCGGAAGTTGGAGCGCTCGCATTTTACCGTCGCCCAGTTGTTTTCTTCTTTCCGAAAACTGACCGGGGCGTCGGGCAGCACCCGCGCGATGTCGAAAAGCTTGCGCGCGCCGACGCACATCGCTCCGGGCGTCTTTATCTCCGCCTCCGCTTCGCAACGTAGCGTTACGTCCAGATCAGTTCCCGTGACGCGAATCGTATTCTCGCCTACCGACTCGATAAGGATGTTGGAGAGCGCAGGGATTGTATTCTTCTTTTCGACCGTGCCTTGAACAAATCCAAGCTCTTTCTGGAGAGCATTCTTGCTGATGGTGAATTCCATTTCTATACTCCTCTAAGGGATTATGGCTTCAAAATGGTTTTGAGTTTTAGACCCAGTTAGTAGATAGCACAACTGATGCCTTTTACTATTCATACTAATTAAATACCTTATATTTATATATAGTAGTAGTAGTAGGGCCTGTGGAAATGTGGAAAAGTGGATTAAGTGTTGTAAATAGTAGAATTGTTTTCCACAGGTACTGTGGAAAACGTTGTGGAAAACTTCGGGTCAATGTGGAAAAGAAATATGAAGAGAGAGTTTTCCACATTTCCACAGGCACCTTACTTACTCTCCCTGTGGAAATGTGGAAAACTTTCATCTAAATCGTTGTTCATAAAGAACTAAACTATCAGAAGGGCTGTGGAAAACATTTTAACCGAAAACGGGCTAACTACTTGCAAAGATTATCCATTATGTCACTCACGACCCTGTGGAAATTCTGATCCTTGGAAACCAAGCCCTCGATCTTATCTACGGAGTGGATGACGGTCGTGTGGTGCTTCCCTCCGAACTCACGTCCAATCTCAGGGAAACTGTGTTTCGTCAGACGCTTGCAGAGATACATAGCCACCTGTCGCGGTACAGCAATTTGCCGCGAGTTGTTTTTCGACTTCAAGTCGTCAACACGAAGTTTGTAATGGGCTGCAACCGTCCGCTGAATTTGTTCAAGAGTAATTCCGGCTGGTTGGTCGTCTTCAGCGATATTGCGGATGGCGTCTTGAGCGAGCATCTTGGAGATAGGAAGCCCACGCAGAGACGAGATAGCAATCAGGCGCACTAGCGACCCTTCAAGCTCGCGGATGTTGCTCTTGACTTTACCAGCTATAAAGAACGCAACATCGTCGGGAAGAACTACCCCGTCGAGGTCGGCTTTGCGCTTGAGAATTGCGACCTTCGTTTCGAGATCAGGCGATTCTATGTCCGCAATAAGTCCCCATTCAAAACGTGAGTGGAGCCTTTCTTCAAGCGTCGGTATTTCCCGAGGCGGGCAGTCTGACGAAATTACAATCTGCTTTTGGCCGTCGTAGAGTGCGTTAAAAGTATGGAAGAACTCTTCCTGCGTGCGCTCCTTGCCGGCCATAAACTGAATGTCGTCCATCAACATAACGTCAATCGAACGATATTTCTCACGAAAAGTCTGTGCTTTATCGTATCGAATGGCATTGATAAGCTCATTCATGAACCGCTCTGACGAAAGATAAGATAGACGCAGATAGCGATTACGCTCCTTTATCGCATGACCTATGGCGTGCATCAGGTGCGTTTTCCCGAGGCCCACCCCGCCGTAAATATAGAGCGGGTTATACGTTTTCCCCGGAGCTTCGGCGACAGCCAGTGCCGCCGCATGTGCGAACTGGTTGCAGGAGCCGACGACGAAATTTTGGAAGGAACATTTAGGGTTAAGTGAGTTCTCAAGCGGTTCAATGTCAACAAACGTCGTCGCGCCCGGAGTAAGCCCATCGGATTCAGCAGCCTCCAGCAAGGAGAAGAGGCTGGATGAATTGCCTTTAGAAGAGCCGGAAACAGTCTTTTCTTGCAAATCCAAAGACGCTAATTCCTCGTCCTGTTTAACATTAGTCGAATTTGAATTTTGGGATTCCTCCTCAACGGCCCATTCCAGTTGATATTCCGACAGATTCAACTCAGACAAAGAAGCGTCTATCACATCTGAGTAATTGGTGCTTACCCAATCTTTAACAACGTGATTTGGCGCACGCAGATGAAGCACATGACCAGAATCGTCAAAGCCTTCAAAATGGATCGGTCGAATCCACGTGTCGAAGCTCTGGCGATTCAGACGCTTCTCGACGGCGAGAAGAATGTCATTCCAAATCTTGTTCTCGAAAGTTGTGCTCATAAGCTTCTCACTTCCGCCTAAACTTGGCTAACTAGACCTGACTTAAAATTATACAGTTGACTGCTAGTATTTGCTCAAGCTAAGACTTGAACCAACTAATGGAAAATATTGCAAAATCTTCATTTGGGCGTCTTCTAGCTTCCTAAGTTATAAAGTTTTCCACAGAGTTTTCCACAACCCTGTGGAAAACAAACCAAACTTAAAGTGAAGCTTTAAGTGTTTTACTTTCAAGTAGTTACGGGTGAATTTCAACCGCGAAACGGGCGCGAGACTAGCACACCCTTTATCTATATGCAAGGGAATTCCACAGGGTTATCAGAAAATTTTTTGTGGGCAGTTTTTCATTATTTGTTTTGCCCTAGAATTAGCTACTTTCTAAGAAACCTATAAAATATGAATCGTTTTAAGACAGCGACTTTAGGGGGATTCAAAGATGCTAGGGGATAAAAACAAACGGAATTTAGACCTTTCGGAGTGAGGAACCTTCCTTGACATAAATGTCGTTAACAGCTAGTCTTGGCGTTTTCGCTTGAGGAGAAATTAAGGAGCTATGCCGAAACGAACATTTCAACCTAATAACCGTCGGCGTGCTAAGACCCACGGCTTCCGTGCCCGCATGGCAACTAAGGGCGGTCGCTTGGTTCTCAAAAGGCGTCGTGCTAAGGGTCGAAAGCGTCTTACACCATCGCACTACTGAGCCGGAGCTACTTTGCCTCGAAATGCGCGTTTGCGTAAGTCCGCGGATTTTCGCGCGGTTTATGGCGGAGGTAGACGCATCGAGGGTCGTCTAATGACGGTCTTCATTCTGTCAAACGACCTTGATCTTCATCGCATGGGAATAACCGCTTCCCGAAAGATGGGGCGTCGGGCAGTTGATAGAAATCGGGCGAAACGTCTTTTACGTGAGGCTTTTCGTTTGAGCGCCGTTGAGTTAGATATTCTAAAAACTAAATATGATTGGGTTTTCAACGCCCGCCGCCGTATCGTCGAAGTCAAGTTAAACGCCGTGACAGAGGAGTTGCGGCGAGTTATCGCTCAGGTGATGGATGAAAAGTTCGACTCTATAGGCCGGGCTGACACTTAAGTGGCAAGTGTTTTTACAGCTTTACTACGGCTCTACAAGGCGTTCATTTCGCCCCTGCTCCCACCTTCATGTCGTTTTGTTCCTACCTGTTCGGAGTACGCTATTGAGGCTATCGAGCGACACGGTGCAATGCGAGGTGGGTGGATGGGTATACGCCGTCTATTGCGCTGCCACCCTTTTCATCCGGGCGGATATGACCCGGTTAAATAAGAGAATCAAGCTTTAATTCGATTTTTCGATGAACACCGCGCGTTCATCAAATGAAATAAATGGATCAGAAGCGTCTTCTACTTGCTTTCGCGCTCTCCGCGGTAATTCTTTTTGGATGGAGTTATCTTTTTCCTCCCGCGCAGCCCGAACAGAATACTAACTCTTCGCAGCCGGCCCCCACTGATTCCCCGCTTCCTACGCCGACATCGCAACTGGCCCCGACCGATTCACAAAACATAGTCTCCGTAAATGCTACGGATAATACTCCGCAACGGACTCTTATAGTTTCCACTCCGCTCTACAAGATAGAGATTGACAGCCGCGGTGCGGTTGCTAAGAGCTGGATAATTGAGCGAAATAAAGACAAGGACGGCGACGGCAAACCGCTCACCTCAATTGCGAGTACGAAGGAAAAGCCCCAGCCGCTTGAGCTTGTCTCGCAAAAAGGGCTTGAGTTGGGTAAGGACGATCCTTCAAAGATTCTAGCTCCTTTGAAGTTAGTCACTGGAAAGCCTGACGTGGATTCATTGCTGGCCTCCAGAAACTTTCAGTTTGGAGGCGTTGACGATAGCGGGCAATTGAAGTTGAGGGTCGGTGAGCAGAAGACGGTCGAGTTTACAATGACGGAGCCTGTGACCGGCATCGAAGTTCTGAAAAGACTGACCTTCGATGCGGACAGCTATGCAGTCAAGCTCGAAACCAAAATCTTGCAGGGTGGGCAACCTGTCCCTAATGCGAAGATAGCTATCGGCCCGAACATCGGCGATCAGGGAGTTCCGGAATACACATTCTATTCCATTGCGCCGGAAGGCGTCGCAGCCGTCGGTGATGGGGTTGAGTATCTGACCGCCTCGCAAATTGAGGAGGACAAACAGAGTCCGCACGTAAAAAAATTCGACGCGCCGGTTCAGTGGGCGGGAGTCGGCGATACTTATTTCGCAATGGCTCTGGTCTTGCCGCAGCCGGCCATTGGTCTCGAATTCCGCACGGAGAAGTACGAGCATCAAGCGAACGGACAGAAGGAAGACAGATTTTTAATTACCAGCTACGTTCCTGTTCCCTCAGATGGATCGCCGGCGTATCTGTTCGCCGGGCCGAAAGATCACGACCAACTTCAGGAGACCAGCGCGCAGTTAAGCAATAACTTCGGAGGCCGACAGGTTGATCTCGGTCAGTTGATAAACTACGGTTGGACGAGTCGTATGACTAAGCCTCTTGCGACTCCGATTCTTTGGTCAATCAAGCATCTGAACAAACTCACGGGTAGCTATGGCCTCGCCATCATTCTCTTCACGATCATCATCTACATGCTCTTCTTCCCGCTCAAGTGGCGCTCTTCAAAGTCTATGAAGAAGGCGCAGAAACTAGCGCCTCGGATGAAGGAGCTGCAAGAGAAGATCAAGGGGATGAAGCAGAACGACCCGCGCTTGAAAGAGTTGCAGATGGAGCAACTGCGTCTGATGAAGGAAGGAAATCCGTTAGGCGGGTGTTTGCCTCTTCTGATTCAGATGCCTTTCCTGATTGCGCTTTATATAGCTATCACTATCTCGATAGACTTCCGCCAATCATCGTTCCTTTGGATTCACGACCTCTCGGCAGGCGACCCGACGAAGGTGCTTCCGATTCTAATGGCAGGCTCGATGTTAGTATTGCAGTTGATAACGCCAGCGCCTTCAGCCGACCCACTGCAACGGAAGATGATGGCAGTGATCATGCCGCTCATGATGCTTTACATTCTGTGGAGCGCGCCCGCGGGTCTTCTTGTCTACTGGCTCGTCGGCAACTTGGTCGGCTTCGGTCAGCAGGTGGTGATAAACCGGATGCTCAAGAACTCTGAAGACGATCAGGAGCAACCGCCAGCGGAGAAGAGTCAGACCGGCTCGCGTTCAAAAAAAAAGTTGAATGACGCGCGTCTAACACAGGCGTAACGCTAAGAGCGTTACCTGAGTTTTGGCTTAGTTTTCGCGGAGTTTTCATCAAATGAAGGAAGCTTACCAACAGGCTCAGCAATTTCTGAACGACCTTTTTGGTCACGCGCGATTCGATTTGCAAGCTGAAGCCGGCGAAGGTTCAGACGGTTGCACTCTTAACATTGATGGCGCAGACGCCGTGATGCTACGAGCCGAAGGCGGCGAGCTTCTGGATGCGCTCGAACATTTCGTTAATCAATCGTTCGCGCGCGAGCTTTCGGAAGGCGAACGATTCATCTGCGACGTTCACAGTTTTCGCGCTATGCGCGAGACGGAGCTGCGATTGATGGCGCGTCACGCAGCCGACCGCGTCCGCTCAACTGGACTGCCATTCACCTTCGGCCCGATGAACTCGAACGAGCGACGAGTGATACATCTTGCGCTTGCTGATGAGGACGGTCTCTTCACCGAATCAGTCGGTGAGGGCAATGCGCGTCGCCTGAAGGTAAGCGCGAAGGCGTCGTCTAAAAAGTGAATCACACGGGACGGGTCGCATCTCGGATTCCTCTTTCCGCGAGCCGCTCTTTTTTGTAGTGCATGCGACAGACACCATCGTTGCTCTCTCGACACCGCCAGGG
>DASQLL010000247.1:0-3050 GCA_035630035.1 Pyrinomonadaceae bacterium
GACGGCGACTTGGGGGGCAACCTCTTCAAGATTCAGATGCCGCCCGACGCGCACATCACGAACCTGCATGCTTTCTGGGACGCCGCGGGCGGAGCGTTCGGCTTCTCCAGCCCCAAGCGTCCGCTCGACGCGGCGGGCAAGGATCGAATCCGCTCGCTCGCCGAAGAGGTGATGAAGGAGAACCCAGCCGAAGGAATCGCCGAGCTGAGCGACTTAGACCCGCACACTTGGGTCGTCGAGAGCAACACGCTCGCGCGCGAGGTCGTCCACAAGAACATCGTGGAGGGCGAAACGCCGTCGAGGGCCTACACGGACGCGGCGCAGAAGTTGTCGCGCAAGCGCATCGCGACTGCCGGCTACCGGCTCGCGGGAGTCCTCAACGCACTGTTCATCAAACCGAGCGCGCCGGCGAAGACAAACTAAAAAACTCAAAAGTGACAAGTGACAAGTGACAAGTGACGAGCGAAGGCGGAAAAGAAGCGAGTCCGAACAACTTGCCGGAGCTGCCTATGGAAAAAACCGCTGCCAAGAAGTAACTGCTTCGGGCCGGGACATTCAAATGGCTTTTTCTTGTCACTTGTCACTTGTCACTCGTCACTTCTAAAAAAAGCGATGAAACTCTTGCTCCCCCTTTCGCACAAAACCCTCCCTCTGACGCTCGCCGCGCTGGTCGGGCTGACGGCTTCGTGCGCGCGCGAGCAGGCGATGCAGGCGTCTACGGCTGACCCGGTCGCGGTCGCGAAACTTTTGTCAGAGGCCGACGAGCACTACGCCAATCGAACATCAATCGAGCACGCGCGGCAGGCCGTA
Source organism: Pyrinomonadaceae bacterium (assembly GCA_035630035.1). GTDB lineage: Bacteria > Acidobacteriota > Blastocatellia > Pyrinomonadales > Pyrinomonadaceae > QHXN01. The sequence continues at coordinate 811 of DASQLL010000247.1, forward strand.
GCCATTCTGCGCCGCGCGCGTATGACCGACTACAACAGCTACGAGGCGGTTTGGAAACTGGCGAGGTGCCAGTATTACGTCGGCTCGCACGAAGAGGACGAGAAGTTGAAGCTCGCGGCCTTCCGCGAGGGGATAGCCGCGGGCGAGTCCGCCGTGAAGCTCGCGCCCGACAAGCCCGAAGGCCACTTCTGGCTCGGCGCGAACCTCGGCGGGCGCGCGAAGGTGCAGGGGCCGCTCTACGCTCTCTCTTCCGTTCCCGACATACGGCGCGAGATGGAGACCGTCATCAGGCTCGACGAAGGTTTCCAAGCGGGGAGCGCGTATCTCGCCCTCGGCCAGCTCGATCTTGAGCTGCCGGAGATGTTCGGCGGCGACCGCAAGCGCGCCGTCGAGGTGCTTGAGAAGGGCCTGCGCTTCGGACAGAACAATTCGCTTCTTCGGCTGCGACTCGCGGAAGCCTACTACGCCGTCAAGCGACGCGCGGACGCGCGCGCGCAGGCCAATGCGATCCTTGTGATGAAGCACGGCCAAGACTACCTGCCGGAGCATGAAGAAGCCTCCGAAGGGGCGAGGCGGATTCTCAAAAAATTAGAGTGACGGCAGGTGAGCAGACCCTTACGCTTGTGCGAATGCTTCTCAAAACTTCAGGCCGGATTGAAGAAGATGAAAGGGTACGTGCTCGGCATCACGCCCTGCATCGCGCAGGACGGCGATCATGCGGCGCGCGCCTTCGTAGTTGAGCGAGTGGATGATGATGAGCGCGTCGCGTTGTGAGGTCGGGTTGTCGGCCAACCAGCGCGCGACGGCATAGCCTGTGCGCTCGTCGTCCCTGCTGTCGCTAAAGTAATGCTCTTCCGCAAGGTCGTGGTCGAGCATGACGGCTTCGTAGTCCCTTTCGCCGAGCCAACTGACCGCCTCCCTTACGTCGCAGGTCACGTCGAGTTGACGGCCCCGAAGCCGCTCGCGAAACCACGCGCAACGCGTCTCGTCGTCCTCGACGATAAGCACGCGCCGGGCCGGTTCGTTCTCCTTCGTCATAACTTCTCGCCGCCGCAATGGTTTCGCGTTTCCTTTCTGCCGGGGTCAAATTTATAACACGCCGACGCGAACGCTCTACAAATTAGGGGCGGCACAAGTTATGATGAGGGCCGACGTGAAAATCGCGACTTGGAACGTGAACTCCGTGCTGGCTCGCCTGCCGCTCGTCCTTCGCTGGCTTGAGGCGACGCGCCCCGACGTGCTTTGTCTTCAGGAAGTAAAATGCACCGAGGAGCGTTTCCCGGCGACTGAGCTTGCGGAGCTTGGCTATCGCGCGGCGGTCTACGGCCAGCCGACGTACAACGGCGTGGCGACGCTCGCGCTTCACGAGATCGAGGACGTGCGGCGCGGTTTCCCCGACGACGAAGAGGGGTCGCACGCGCGACTTCTGGCGGCGATGGTGAAGGGAGTCCGCGTCGTCAACGTGTACGTGCCGAACGGTCAGGCGGTCGGCACGGAGAAGTACAAGTTCAAGCTCGACTGGCTGAGTCGTCTGCGCGCGTTTCTCGACGAAGAGTTCTGGACGGACGACGAGGTTCTGATTTGCGGCGACTTCAACGTCGCGCCCGAAGACCGAGACGTTCACGACCCCGCGCTTTGGCGCGGCAAGATTCTGTGCAGCGGGCCGGAGCGCGCCGCGCTCGGAGAGGTCAAGGGCTGGGGCTTCACCGATGCCTTCCGCATGCACAACGCGGAGAGCGGAAACTTTTCTTGGTGGGATTATCGCGCAGGCTCGTTCCAGCGCAACACGGGTTTGCGTATAGATCACATCTGGGTCTCCGGGCCGCTCGCCGAGCGCTGCAAACGCGTGTGGATTGACAGGGAGCCGCGTGGTTGGGAGCGCCCGTCAGACCACACGCCGGTCGTTGCGGAGTTTTCAAAAGCTTGAGACGGAGGTTGGCTCGATGAATGAGAACGGGAAGGCGGCTTTGATGCTCGCGGCTGCAACGGCAGGTGCGCTCGCCGCCCGCGCGCTGTACCGCCGCTCGCAGGAGTATGACCTGAAGGGTAAGACCGTGCTAATCACCGGCGGCTCGCGCGGACTCGGACTGGTGTTGGCGCGCGAGTTCGCCGACGAAGGCGCGAATGTCGCTATCTGCGCGCGAGACCCTGAGGAGCTAGAGCGCGCGCGTGCAGACCTCGCCGCACGCGGCGCGAGGGCGTTCGCCTTTCCGTGCGACGTGACCGACCGCGCGCAGGTG
>DASQLL010000248.1:0-9314 GCA_035630035.1 Pyrinomonadaceae bacterium
AGATGAACCCGCGCGTCTCGCGCTCGTCGGCGCTCGCGTCCAAAGCGACGGGCTTCCCCATCGCAAAGATCGCCGCCAAGCTCGCCGTCGGCTACACGCTCGACGAGATTGCTAACGACATCACGCGAAAGACTCCCGCGAGTTTCGAGCCGACGATTGACTACGTCGTGGTGAAGATTCCGAAGTGGAACTTCGAGAAGTTTCGCGAGGCGAGCGACGTTCTCGGCACGCAGATGAAGTCGGTCGGCGAGGTGATGGCGATTGGCCGCACGTTCAAAGAAGCCCTGTTCAAGGGCCTGCGCTCGCTCGAAGCCGTCAGCCCCTTGCGCCTTCAGGACGTGCCCGATGATGAGCTTCAACGCAAGCTCGCGCGCCCGAACTCGCAGCGATTCTCTTACATCACTTATGCATTACAGCACGGCTGGCCGATTGAGGAAATCTACCGCCTGTCGCGCATAGACCCTTGGTTCATCGAGCAGATTCGTCAGGTGATGGAGATTCAAAAAGAGGTCGAGGGTCGCGCGCTCGAAGAGATTCCAGAAGGATTGCTGCGCGACTTCAAAGAGGCCGCGCTCTCCGACCGAAGGCTCGCGTACCTGACGGGCCGGAGCGAGCGGGAGGTGCGCGCATACCGAAAGAGCGTCGGCCTTGTGCCCGTCTACAAGCGCGTTGATACGTGCGGCGCGGAGTTCGAGTCGCACACGCCTTACCTCTATTCGACCTACGAGGAAGAGGACGAGGTTCAGCCGACGACGCGTCGCAAGATTATGATCCTAGGCTCCGGCCCAAATCGCATAGGGCAGGGCATCGAGTTCGACTACTGCTGCTGCCACGCATCCTTCGCGCTCCGCGAAGCGGATTTTGAGACGATCATGGTCAACTGCAACCCTGAGACCGTCTCGACCGACTACGACACATCAGACCGTCTCTACTTCGAGCCGCTCACGTTCGAGGACGTGATGAACATCGTGGACGTTGAAAAGCCGGAAGGCATCATCGTCCAGTTCGGCGGGCAGACTCCCCTGAACCTCGCGATGCGTCTTCACGAGGCGGGAGCGCCCATCATCGGAACCTCCCCCGACTCGATTGACCTCGCCGAAGACCGCAAGCGCTTCGGCGCGCTCATGAGGGAGCTTGGAATTCCGCAGCCCGATAACGGCACGGCCACTTCGTTCGAGGAGGCCGAAGAGGTCGCCGCGCGAATCGGCTACCCCGTGATGGTGCGTCCCTCCTTCGTGCTCGGCGGGCGCGCGATGGCGATTGTGTACGACGAGAAGAGTCTCGACGAGTACATGCGAACAGCCGTTGACGCCTCGCCCGAAAAGCCTGTGCTGATTGATAAGTTTCTTGAGCGCGCCGCCGAGTTCGACGTTGACGCGCTCGCGGACGATGCGACCTGCGTCGTCGCTGGCATTCAAGAGCATATAGAAGAAGCGGGCATACATTCGGGCGACTCTTCGTCGGTGCTGCCGCCGTTCAAGATTGCCGAAGAGCATCTCGACACGATGCGCCACTACGCGCGCCAACTCGCGCGCGCGCTGAAGGTGCGCGGGCTTTTAAACATACAGTTCGCGATCAAGGACGACCGCGTGTACGTGCTGGAAGTGAACCCGCGCGCGTCGCGCACCGTGCCTTTCGTGTCGAAGGCGACGGGCGTTCCGCTCGCGAGCATCGCCGCGCTCGTGATGGCTGGGCGGCCTCTCGCGGAGTTCGATCTGCCGGAAGATTTGACCGTCCGTCTGAATCGCTTCTACATCAAGTCGCCGGTCTTCCCGTTCAAGAAGTTTCCGGGCGTTGACCCTATCCTGAGTCCGGAGATGCACTCGACCGGCGAGGTGATGGGCGTAGGCCGCACGTTCGGCGAAGCCTACGCGAAGGCGATGCAGGGCGCGGGGCTTGAGCTGCCCACGGAGGGCGCGGCCTTCATCAGCGTCAACGACGGCGACAAGGGGCAGGCCGCTCTGCTCGCGCGTCGCCTCGCGCGTCTCGGCTTCGGATTGACGGCGACGGTCGGCACCGCCGCGCGCCTGCGCGAAGTGGGCCTCGAAGTCGAGAGCGTCTTCAAGGTCAACGAGGGGCGGCCCAACATCGCGGACAAGATTCGTCTCGGCGAGATCGCGCTCGTCATCAACACGCCTCTCGGTCGCGCGTCGCACTACGACGAGCAGGCCATACGCCGCGCCGCCCTACAGTTCAACGTGCCGTGCGTGACGACGATGACGGGCGCGCAGGCCATCGTCGAGGCCATCGCCTTCCACAAAGAATCAGACGCCGTACACGTTCACTGCTTGCAGGAGCTTCACGCCGTCGGGCAGGCGGTCGGCTAGAGCGTTTTTCATTCCTTTGTTCCTGAAGCGGCTTGAGTGTTTGGAGAGGAGCGTGTTGCTGGGCAATTTGGCTAAACCTATATCGCTTTTCACTTGAGTGTAATGTTGAATAGGACTCACCGCAGAGGCGCAGAGAGCGCAGAGGGGGCGCAGAGGAAACTCAACTCTCTGCGCTTCCTCCGCGTCCTCTGCGCCTCTGCGGTGAGTCTTACTTCCCATACACTCAATCCAAAACGGCCATAGGTTGCCTGTAATGACTACAACGACCACCGTATTGATGCGGCTTCGATTAAAGGCATCTGATTGGACGATGAGAACAGGGCGGCGATGGCCCGGACTTGAGCCGATGGGTTCGGGTAAGTTTGCCCACCAAATATCGCCGCGCTCCATTACCATTCCTCGGCAGGCAATGAAGCCGTTTGCATTTTTTGAAAGAAAGCGTCTAATTCGGAAGGCTGTGTCGTGTAAATCTCATCAAGCTGCTTTGTGATATCGCCCTGATCCGTCTCGCGTTGAGAGACAGCAATTTTGACGACGGAGGCAATGTAATCTTCAAGAGGCAAACCGCTTTCGTCCGCCTGCTTTCTGGCGCGAGTCTCGATTTCAGGCTTTAGCTCGATGGTAATCGTCATGTTCGAGATTTTAGCACAGTGCGATTTTACCTGACGAAACAGAAACTGGTCGGCTAACCGAGATGCCAGACCGAAAAGACGATGGGCGAAGTTGAAGGAACAAAAATGGAGAGCGTTGAAGTCCGCGCCGTTGTCATAACCGTCAGCGACCGCTGCGCGAGCGGCAAGCGTGTGGACGAGTCGGGCGCATTACTCGTCGAGTTGTTAAGCGAGGCAGGGGCGACGGTGGTCTCGAAAGAAATCGTGACGGACGACCTCGAACCGCTCGCCGCAACCTTGCGCGCGCTCGCAGACCGCGACGACGTTAATCTCGTCGTGACGACGGGGGGGACGGGCCTCAGTCCGCGCGACAACACGCCGGAGGCGACGCGCGCCGTCATCGAGAGGGAAGCGCCGGGGCTTGCGGAGGCGATGCGCGCCGAGACTCTGCGGCAGACGCCGACGGCGATGCTTTCGCGCGGCGTGTGCGGTGTCCGTTCGGGCGCGCTCATCATCAACCTGCCCGGCTCGCCGAAGGGCGTGCGCGAGTGCTTCGAGGTCATACGCCCCGTGCTGCGCCACGCCGTCGCCCTGCTCGCGGGACGCGGCGCGCATGAAGGAGAGGCTAGAGGCTAGAGGTTAGAGGCTAGTTTTTGCCTCTAAAGCGCCGACCTTCATTCTCAAGGGCTGTCCGCAGCAGAGTCTTTTACTAGCCTCTAACCTCTAGCCTCTCTTTTGCCTTTAGTGATATAGTCCGCCCGTTTTCTGACGCGCCTCGCGCGCGACCCCCTCACGGAGGCAAAAGACCATGACAGGACTCGGCGAAGAAGTCGTCACGCGTTGCCCAACTTGTGGCTACGGACTCACAGCGCGCAAGTACGCAGTGCCGAAAGAGTGCCCGCTCTGTCGCGGCTCTTTCGACGCGGAGGCCGCGCCCGCGCCTCAACTCACGACCGCGCAGGAGACTGAGCAACTTACGACCGCGCAGGAGACTGAGAAGGAGAACGTCGTCGAGGACAAAGTGAAAGACGCCGTCGCAGAAGAAAGAGAAGAGAACGAAGAGCCGCGTGAGAGCAGGATTACGCTGTCCGTGAAGCCGGACGTTGAGACAGGGCCGCTCGGTCTTACGACGCTGCGTATGCCTGATGCCGAGTCGGAAGATGCGCCGCCCGAATCTAAAGAGAGCGCGCCGGAGGAGACTGCCGCGCCGGTCGAGCCGTTGGAGGCCGAGATGGTAGAGCCACAGCCGTCGTCTCGCGAGCCGGCCTCGCCGCCGCAGGGCGCGCACATCGAGCACGCGACGCCTGCCGCGAGCGCGCGAGCAGAGGCGCATGCCTACACGCCGCCTACCACGAAGATGGATACTTTCCAAACGCCGCCGTCTTCACAACCGTCGTGGTCACAGCCGTCTTCACTGCCCTCGTCTTCACAGCCGACGCCGCAGCCCGTCCGCACGGCGCATGCGCGCGGCTCGCTCGAAGAGAGAGTGTCGCCGGAGGTCGTGGGCAGGTACGCGGACGCATACCGCACGGCGCGCGCTACGGTCTTAATCGGCAACTTGATAAAGGTCTTCGGCGTGCTGCTCGGTCTTCTGGTCGGCGGCGGGTTGTTCGCGCTCGCCGCCACGCAGGGACGCATCGTCGGCGGCACGGGGGTAATCGGTTTCTTCGCGGGCCTTCTCGTCGGCGGCAGTATATTCGCCTTCTTCTTCGTGCTGGGCGTCGTCGTCTCCGCGCAGGGTCAGCTCATCAAAGCCACGCTCGACGGCGCGGTAAACAGCTCGCCCTTCCTGACCAACGATCAGCGCGCCGAGGCTATGTCGCTCCGATGACGAGGGCACGCGCCGCGACTCCGCGCAAAAAACACGCATTCCGATGACGAGAAAGATTCCCGTCTTAATCTGTATTGATGTCGAGCCGGACGCGCGCGAGATTGACCCGGACGCGCGCGAGGACTGGAAGGGGTTCGAGGAATCCTTCCGTGTGTTTCAGCAATTCCGCCCGCGCGCAGAAGACGCCACAGGCGCTCCCGTCCACCTCTCGTGGTTCCTCCGAATGGATCCGCAAGTCGCGCTCGTCTACGGCTCGCACGCTTGGGCCGCGCGCCGCTACGCCGGGCTGTTCGCGGCGCTTGAGTCCGAGGGCGACGAGATCGGACTCCACGCGCACGCGTGGCGTTGGGACGAGTCGTGCGAAAGGTGGGTCGCGGACTACGCCGATCAGGAGTGGGTGAGCCACTGCGTCCGCTCGTCCTTCGAGTCGTTCGAGGAGGCGTTCGGACGGATGTGCGCGTCGTTCCGTTTCGGCGACCACTGGATGAACGACGAGACCTTGGACTTGGTCGAGCGGCTGGGCGCGCGCTTCGACCTCACGGTTGAGCCGCGGCGGACAGCCGAGCCGGACATACCGCCCGGCGAAAATTTCACAGGCTCTTTCCTCGACTACTTGAACGTCCCGCGCGCGCCTTACAGGCCCTCGCGCGCAGACTTCAGGAAGGATCGCGGCGTCGGCAATCGTGGCCTGTGGGTCTTCCCCGTAAGCATGGGGCAATTCCCACTGTGGCCCGCCGCGAGATTCTACCGTCGCGCGTTTTGGCGCTTGAAGTACGGTCGCCGCAAATACCTTCCTATCTCTCTGAATTTGCCGCCGACGTATTTCAGCCGGCACGTCAACGAGGTAATCCGCGAGTCGGTCAAGCCGCGTGAGCAGGGGAAACCGTACTTGTGCCTCGTTATGAGAACAAACGGCGCGGTAAGCGCGCAGTACGCGGCGTGGCTCGGCGAGAATCTCGATCTGCTGCTAACCCACCCGCTTGCGCGGCAGGTGGCTTTTGAAACCCCCGCGGAAGCGCTCATCCGCCTGACGTAAGTGCCTGATGCAACGCGCCGCGTGCAGCGCACGCCCAAGGGGCTATCGGCTGATCGCGTGAAAGCTCATTGACAGTTGACCAGAGCGACGCCTAGAATTTCGGCGTCGAAGAAATCGCCAACGCATCCAGCCGCAACCAAGGACGACGAGACCAACAAATGTTTCTGAGCGCGCTTCTACTCTTGCAGACGGACACCCTTGCGACGACGCAGGCCGCGTCCGAAGTCGGCGGCCCCGTTTCGGGCTACTGGCCCGTGATGATCTTCTTCGCCGTCGCGGTCGTCTTTCCAGTCCTGCCCGTCGTGCTCGGACGCTTCGTCCGACCGAACCTCTACACCAAGGCGAAGATGCGCCCCTACGAATGCGGCATTGACCCCGTGACGGAGGCGCACGACCGCTTCACGGTGCGCTACTACATCGTCGCGATGCTGTTTCTAATCTTCGACGTGGAGACGATATTCCTCCTCCCGTGGGCGATCATCTTCATGGGCGACGACTTCTCTTTCACGAAATTCGCGCTCATCGAGATGCTCGTCTTCATAGGCATCCTCGTCGTCGGCTACTACTACGCTTGGCGCAAAGGCGCTTTAGAGTGGGCTTGAAAGGATTTTAGATTGCGGATTGCGGATTGCGGATTAAAAGAGTCAACTGACTTTTAATCCGCAATCCGCAATCCGCAATCCGCAATCGTTATGGCTGAGCATCAAGAAGGAATCGTCCTAACCACCGTTGACTCGATCTTCAACGCGCTGCGGCGGAACGTGGCCGCGCCGTTGATGAACACGAAGCCCGCGCGCGGGCTTGTGAACTGGGGGCGCAAGTCCGCGCTTTGGCCGATGACGTTCGGGCTTGCGTGCTGCGCCATCGAGATGATCGCGACGGGCGCGGGGCGCTTCGACATTGACCGCTTCGGCGCGGGCGTGTTTCGCCCCAGCCCTCGGCAGAGCGATCTGATAATCATCGCCGGGACGGTGACGCTGAAGATGGGGCCTGTCGTGCGAAGGGTCTACGAGCAGATGCCTGAGCCGAAGTGGGCCATCGCGATGGGCGCGTGCGCCTCGACGGGCGGGCCGTTCGATTCCTACTCGACGATGCAGGGCGTTGACCGCGTCATCCCCGTGGACGTTTACATTCCGGGCTGCCCGCCGCGCCCCGAAGCTTTGCTCTACGGCCTGATGTGCCTGCAAGAGATCATCATGCGCGAAGCTCCCTCCGCATACATCTTCGAGTCCGACGGCACAGTCCACCGCCGCCGTGAGCTTGAAGGCGACGACGAAGAAACTCTCGCCGAGGTCGCGCCGATGGACGCGGAGGCCGCGGAGGTCGCGGCGGAGGCGAAGGGGTAGAGAGAAGGCAGAAAGCAGAAGGCAGAAGGCAGAAGGCAGAAGGCAGCCGGGTTGAAATCACCCCCGCTGCCTTCTCTTTTTATCTGCCTACTGCCTTCTGCCTTCTGCTTTCCGCTTTCCGCTTTCCGCCTTCCGTTCCACGTTAGCCTCACTTGATGCTGAACGTGTACTTCGGATCGAGTTTCTGGTGCCTGACGAGAATCTCGTGGATGTTGTAGGGGTGCGTGGGGCTGCCTGTGAAGCGGTTCCTGAGGACTTGAAAGACGTGCTGGATGCCCGCGGCGTCGTCGAGGTCAATGTCGGCGACCATCTCGTCGCCACGGCGGAAGAAAGTGATTTGCAGATTGCCGAAGTGGTCGTCGGTCTTGAAGCTGTCCGCGTCCTCGAAGCCGACGAACTCCGGCGGCAGTTTGTGCAGGCTGCCGTTAACTTCGTGGAACAGACCGTCGCTGATGCTGTTTATGGTCTCGTCGCGCAGCGCCGGGTCAACGAATGCGAAGAAGCGGTCGCCGCGCACTATGCGTAGCTCCTTAATCAGCGAGAGGACGTTCGCGCCGTCGGGGAAGATGGTCGCCAGCGCCTTGCATGCGATGTTCAGAAGGCCCGCGCGCCGAATCGAGTCGAGCGCGTCGAGGAGGTCTGCGCCGGTTTTGTGCTCGAAGCCGGAGACGGCGGGGCTGTTCGTCAGAACGCCGCGCGCCTCCTTCGACAGGCTCGCGAACGAGGGGAAGTTGACGCTCGTGACTTTGCCGGCGTCAATGGGGAAGGGGATTTGCAGGTCGGTCGTGCCGCTGGTCTTGATGTTCACGAAGCGGCTGACGACGTGATAGGAGGGCGGATCAATCGTGAGCTGGTAAGTGCCGTCGGTGCGTGTGAAGAGCTGCGTGATCTGGATGAGCTTCGAGGCGTCCAGATTCTTAAAGACGAGGTTGTGCGTGACCCTCAAATTGCGGAGCGAGATGTCAACCTTCTCTTGCAGCCGCTTGCCGTACACGTCAACCAACTCCAGCTTGAGTTTGCCGTTCTGTGCCATCGCTTTGAGTCTCCTTTGCGTAAGGACGGGTGCCGACGAGGTTGTAGGGCGGACGTGAGCTTAACGAAATCGTGATCGCCCGGCGGCTCTCAGACGCGTGCTGTTCAGTCGCTGAACGTGAGGGCCGACGATTCGTGCAAGATGCGCGCAGAAGCTATAAGAGACGCACTCCGCTGTCAAGAACTTTTTGAAGCGAAAGAGATGAGACGAAGCGGGGCGCGCGGGAATGCACGCTTGAGACGTGCGAGGGACAAAAAAGAAGCCGACCCCGCGGGCCGGCCTTAGCTTTTTATAGCCGTTTGCAATTGCGTGAACCGGGAGCGCGGGCATCCGCGGCCCGCCTTGAGCGCGTGAGCGCGAAGATAGACGCGCCTGTCGGCGCGTTGGCGGGCCGCGGATGCCCGCGCTCCCAGCGATAAGCGGTCGCACTCATTCGCGAATCGCTATAGGAGAGCGTTCTCCCCGGTCATGGGCGCTTTGGGTAGAAAGTCGTCTTAAATTTTTTGCCTTCGATGTTCTCGCCTTCGCACCGTATTACCGCTTCGTCGAATATACATTCCGAGACGGAATAGCCGATGTTGAACGAGATGGACTTGCCCTCCTGCCTCCAAGTCCCTTGGAGAGGTCGGTTCGGCGAGCCCATTTCGGGGACGAGCATGTAGACGAATTTGCCGCCCTTGTGGAATTCGATGACGGACTTTCCGCCCGTCAGGGGGTTGCCCGTCCAAGTCGTGCCCTCAACGTCGTAGTAGGACGCCGCGCGACTGGCTTTGTCGTCCGAAGGCTCGGAGGGCGGCGTAAGCTCGGCGTCGTTTAAGACCGTCCCGACGTTGAGGCCGCGCTCGCCGCCGACGCTCAACACCAGCTCGTCCGCCTTGTAGCCCTCGATGACGGCGAAGGGGCGCTGCAACTTGCCCGCGCCGAGGTCGAGCCTGACCTGCTTGGGCACGCGATCCTGTAGGAACTTCACGAGGGCCTCGAGCGTCACCTCGCCTTTCTCGTTGGCCGCCGCGCCCCTCATGCCTTCGACGAGCGCCCAAGTGAAGTAGCCCTGCTTCTTCTCCTTATACTCATACGCGCGGTGGCCTATGGTCGTGGCGTAGAGCGTGACGACCGCCTCTACCTCGCGG
>DASQLL010000249.1:0-11273 GCA_035630035.1 Pyrinomonadaceae bacterium
GCCTCCGCCCGCGCCGCCCTGTCTGCGCGACATCATCGCGATGAGCGGCTCGACGTTCGAGACGAGTTGTATGGCCGTGACGCGCGCGGGGTCTGCGCCGACGGTGCTTGAGACGACGATCATCTGGCCCGGCTTGATGTCGGCGAGCGCGACCGCGGGCATGCGCTCAAGCATCTGCTGCATGTCGCCGCCCATCATGCGTCGCGGCCCACCCGACCCTTGCCCCTGACCTCCAGCGCCGCCGGCTGGCGCCTGTCCGCCGCCCGGCGCGGCCTGCTGCACGACGACGCGCTGGCCGCCGCCCTGACCGCCTGCTGCGCCGCCGGGGCCGCCCGCTGCGCCGCCCGGCGCTCCGCCGCCGGCCATCATCGCCGCGACCTCAGGCGGAAGCTGGAACTGTTTGAGAACCGAGTCGTGGCGGACGACGACCGTCAGAGGCTTTTGGTCCTGCGCCTGCGTGATCGTGATTTCGCCCTTCGCGGCGTCTACGGCTGTGACCGTGCCCATCGCCGTGCGGAACGTTCCCGTCACGACCTCTTCGGGCGTGAAGCGCGCGCCGTCCTCACTCTTCACGCCTTTGGCGCGTAGCTGGTCGCCCGACTTCACCTCCTCGAAAGAGGCGGGCTTCGCATCAGCGAACTTGATCGAGTCGGGGGCGTAGCGGCGCAGCTTGATGCTCGCGTCGCTCGCCGCGATGACGACCGGCTTCGGCCCTTCGGCGGTGCGCGTCTGAATCGTTATCTCTTTCGTCTGAGGGTTGACGGCGGAGACGACGCCGACGATGCCGCGCTGCTGCCACTCGGCGCGCTCGGCCTCGTGCTTCGCCGCGACCTCGGCCTTAGTGTTGATGACGACGGCGCGCGCCGAAGGAAGCGTCTTGCCGTCTTCCGAGAGCTTGCCCAGAGCGAGTATGCGGTCGCCCGCGCCGACCTCCGCCAGAGACATCGGCGTCGCCTTGTCGAGTTTGGTCTCGCCCGGAGGGTTCTTCAAAATCCTCGTCGAGTCCGCGACGGTGACGGTGACGACCGCGCCCGCATCCGTCTTAACGAAGATCGTCTTCGCGCCCGTGTCAACCGCGACCACGTCGCCGAGCACGTTGGTTGCAGGCGCAGCCGTCTGCGCGAGCGCGCTCGACGCGGCGGCAATCGCGAGCAGCGCGAGAGCCAGAACGGTCAGAGTTCTTTTCATGGAAAGATTCCTCAAATTTATAAACCTGAAAAAGTCGTGTTGCTTGTTAAGCGTTTGGTCTGCGGGCGAGAAGTATTTCTCGACGAATCTGATACCTGTTGTTCTACGCAGCAAGTTCAACGTTTGTTCCAAAACTACGCCGAAATCCCGAAACATGACGACGCCAGCGCCGCGCACGAAACTCTTATCTTTATTCTTTCCGTCGAGCGGAAGTGAAAGTTCCAGACTTTGCGGGGGAGCGTATAGAACCGAATGGCTTTAGACGCATAAGAGTGTGCGTTAGTTGGTCTGTTTCCTTAGAAATAATCCATTATAATAAACGCAGAAGTCAGAACGCTGAACGATGAACTGAAAGACGGGATTTCAGTTCATCGTTCAGCGTTCTGACTTCTGCGTTTGCCTCAGCGGCTGGGCGCGGACTTGAGCGCGGCCTCTATCGCCGCCTTCAGCGCCTCGTAAGTCCTGTCGCCTACGCGCACGCCGTTGACGAAAAAGCTCGGCGTCGAGCTGACGCCCGCCCTCTGCCCGTCGAGTATGTCGCGCTGCACCTTGTCGGCGAACTTACCCGTGTCGAGCGCGGAGTCGAACTTCGCGCGGTCTAACCCCAGCACGAGCGCGTACTGCTTGAGCATTTCGGGCGCGAGCTTCGACTGGTTGCGGAAGAGTATGGCGGTGAAGTCCCAGTACTTACCCTGTTCGCGCGCGGCCTCTGCGGCCTCGGCGGCCTTCTGCGCGTCGGCGTGCTGGGGCAGAGGGAAGTCGCGCACGACGAAGCGGACGCGGTCGCCGTACTCCGTGACGAGCCGCTCGAAGATGGGCTGCGCCTGCGCGCAAGTCGGGCACTGGTAGTCAGTGAACTCGACGACGGTGACGGAGGCATCGAGCTTGCCCTTGACGGGCTGATCGTCGGTCGCGATATTGAAGACGGGCGGCGCTGGCGGCGTCAGAAAAGTCTGTATGCTCACGCCGTTACGCAGGCGCGCGGCAAATGCGCTTTCGATCTTCTGCGACTCCTGGCTTTGCAGATACTCGATGATCTGATACTTGACCTGCGGGAAGTCGCCGTTGATGCGCTCTTTGTTCTTGTTGTAGAAGTCGAGCGCCTGCGTCTCGTTGACGACGGGAATTTTTGTGTTGACCTCGGCGTCGAGCAGAGCGCGCGTCGTGACGCCTCGCTTCTGCGCCTCTTGCGCGAGGAGGATGTCGTTGATCTTTTGGTCAACGTCGTTCTTCCGAAGAAGGTATACCTGCTCCTGCACCTGAGAGATGAGCGGGAGGATATTGTCCTCGATGTCGCCCGAAGTGACGTTCTTTCCGTTGACGGTCGCAAGCACGCGCGCGCGGTCGGCGGGCGTCGTGGGCGGAGTCACGACCGGCACGAGAATCTTCACGTCCGCGCCCGCACGCAGGGACGCGGCGAACTGTTTCGACCGCTCCTGCTGCCGCTGCCCGCGGAGGAAGGATATGATCTGGTCTTTGAGTATGGCGAAGTCAACGGGGCCGCCGGCCTGCTGCTCGATCTTCGCGCGGTTCTGGTTGAAGTAGGCTTGAGCGTCGGCCTCTTTAGGCTCGACTGTTTTGGCGACGATCTCGTCTTCGAGAATCTTCGTGCTGCTGATGCCGCGCTTCTTCGCCTCGGCTTCGAGCAGCATGCTGTTGATGATAAGGTCAAGCTCGTTCTTGCGCGTTTCCGTAACCTGCCGCTGGTACTGCCTCACCTGCTGCTGCACCTGCTGGCTCAAGTCCGCGACCGCGATCTTCACGCCGTTGACGGAGGCGAGCGTTTCCGGGAGCGGCTTGTCCTCACAGCCGCAACCCTCGTCCGCGCTTGCCGCCGCGCCCTTCGGTGCCGCGCTCTGCGGGGCCTGCTGCGGCGGAGCAGTCGGAGACGGCTTCGCTGCCGGCGTCTGCCGCGGAGTGGGTTTGGCCGCCGCGCCGGTCGTGGGCTTGGGCTTGGCGGTAGTGCCGCGCCGGGTCTGCGCGCCCGCGCCGAAGGCGAGCGCGAAGGCCAGAAGGGTTGCGTACAGAAACTTGCTCATCGGTTCTTTGTTTGACCTTTCGTTTGTCTAAAACTCATTTGACCTTTCGCGCCCGGCGCGCAAGTTTAGCACCGCGCCTCGCGCTTTCGCCACTTTGGAGCTTTTAGCTGTTAGCTTTTAGATTTTAGATTTTAGATTTTTGACTTCTCCGTGCGGAGAGATTTTGAACAAGCGCCTTCCCGTCAAAAAACAAAAAAGCTAAGAGCTAACAGCTAAAAGCTAACAGCTAAAAAAAACCTCTTGACCCCGGAATCGGTTCGGGACTTTATACTCAACGAGTGATGACGGCACCTGCAAAAAAAGGGCGCGTGCGCTCGGGCGAGCTTGCGAAGGCCGCGGGCGTCAGCACCGACACGCTGCGCCACTACGAGCGAAAGGGCGTTCTGCCCGCGCCGCGCCGCTCGCCGAACGGCTACCGCGAGTACGAGCCTGAATCGCTCGAACGCGTTCTGCTCATCAGGCGCGCGCTCGCCGTCGGCTTCACGCTCGACGAGCTGGCGCAAATCTTGCGCGCGCGCGACCGCGGCGTCGCGCCGTGCCGCGAGGTGCGTGCGCTCGCCGCCGACAAACTCTCGCTCGTCGAAGCGCGGCTGCGCGAGATGACTTCGCTTCGCGACGAGCTGAGCGCGACGCTCGCCGAGTGGGACTCGCGTCTTGCGCGGGCGGCGGCTGGCGAGCGCGCCGGGCTGCTTGAGTCGCTGACAGCGCCGAAGCGTGAGGACGATAAAAAAGAGTTCGCCCCCGCGTGGCGCAGGCGAAGAAAAGAAAGGTGACGACGAAATGAAGAAGAGTTGGACAAGAATTTCCCTTGCAATCGCGGCGACGTTGATTGCTTCGTTCGCAATCTCCATCCGCGCGCAGAAACAGTCCGGCGCGCAGCATTCACACGCTGAGCAGCACGGCGCGCAGCCCGCTCCAAACAAGGACGCGCAGCCCGCGCCTAACAAGGAAGAGACGCGGCACGCCGACTGCCCGATGAGACGAGCCGACAAGTCCGTCGCGACGGGCGCGGGGCGCGGCCACGATTCGCATCTCGCGGAGGTCAACGAGCGCGGCGCGCGGGCGATGGGCTTTTCGCAGACCGCGACGACGCATCACTTCATACTGACGCGCGACGGCGGCCTCATACAGGTCGAGGTCAACGACCCGAAGGACGCCGAGAACCTGAGCAGCATACGGCAGCACCTCGCGAACATCGCGCGCATGTTCGGCGAAGGAAACTTCGATACGCCGATGATCGTCCACGACCGCGAGCCGGAGGGCGTGCCCGCCATGCGGCGACTGAAGGCCGGAATCAAGTACGCGTTCGAGGAGACCGAGCGCGGCGCGCGCGTACGCATCACGACCACGGACGCCGACGCGCGCTCTGCTGTTCATGAGTTCCTTCGCTTTCAGATTAAAGATCACCAGACCGGCGACCCGCTGGAAGTGAACGACCAGTGAGCAGCGCTGGGAGCGCGGGCATCCTGCCCGCCATGAGCGCGACAGCGCGAACAGCGTATCCCTCAGGCTCAAGCTTGAAGTTTGAAGAAACGTTTGAAGCGTGCAGCAGCACGCTTTGGCGGGCCGAGATGCCCGCGCTCCCAGCGCTCATGTTCGCGTTCCAGAGTCGTGCCTGTCTTTGACGCCCCGCGCTTGCTATCATCCCGCGAATGAGTGTCGAGCCGGTTGAGAGTCTGCGCCTGATGATCGTGGCGGGCGAGGAGTCGGGCGACGCGCACGCGGCTGCGCTCGTCGGCGCTCTGCGCGAGCGCGCGCCCTCGACCAGCTTCGAGTTTTTCGGCTCGACGGGCGCTGCGCTGCGCGAGGCCGGGGTCGAGGCGGTCGTGCGCGAAGACGACCTCGCCATCACGGGGCTTCTGGAGATAGCGCGCGCGCTGCCGCGCTTCGTCAACGCATACCGCACGCTCAAACGCGCAGCCGTCGAGCGCGGGCCAGACGCAGTCGTCCTCGTTGACTGGCCCGACTTCAACCTCGCGCTCGCGCGCGCTCTACACCAGCGCGGCATCAAAGTCATCTACTACATCAGCCCGCAACTCTGGGCTTGGCGCTCGCACCGCATACGGCAGGTGCGCCACGACGTTGACCTCATGCTCACGATTCTTCCCTTCGAGCGCGATTGGTACGCGGCGCGCGGCGTCGCGCACGTCGAGTTCGTCGGCCACCCGCTCGCGGGCATCGTGCGACCGCGCTATGGTCGCGACGAAGTCTGCGCGCGCCACGGGCTTGACCCCGCGCGCGCGCTCTTCGCGCTGCTGCCCGGCAGCCGCCGCAAAGAGTTCGAGCGACACCTGCCCATCATGCTCGACGCCGCCGCGCTCATCTCACGCGAGCGTCCCGACGCGCAGTTCCTCGTCGCGCTCGCCTCGCGCCGCTCGCCCGCCGAGGCCGAACGCATAATCGCATCGCACGCCGAAAGCCCTTTGCTCGCCCCGCGAGTCGGCATCGCGAGCGACGAGACGCGCGAAGCGTTGGCCGCCTCGGACGCCGCAGCCGTGTGCAGCGGCACGGCCACGCTCGAAGCCGCGTTGACCGGCACGCCGCTCGTCGTCGTCTACAAAGAGTCCGCGCTCAACTGGCACACGCTCGGAAGCCTCATCAATGTGGATCACTACGGCCTCGTCAACCTCATCGCGGGCGAGCGCGTCGCGCCCGAGCTTTTGCAGCGAGACTTCACGGGCGAGCGACTGGCACGCGAGCTACTCGCCTTGCTCGAAGCCGAGCGCAACGCGGAAGTGCGCGCGCGCCTGCGCGCGGCGGCGGCGCGACTCGGCGAGGGCGGCGCGTCGCTCCGCGCGGCGGACGCGATTCTGCGCGCGGTTAGGAGTTGGAAACAATGACGAGCGTGGCGGAGTGTATTGGATAGTGCAGGCGCGGGAAGATAGATTGTAGAGGAAGGGCAGGGACAAGCCCTGCCCCTACAGCGCTACAAACGACGGACGTTTTAACAGACACGCTTATTATGCCTTCTCTTCAAGACGCGCCATTAGCTCTCCCACCTGTCGCTTCAGTTCCGTAATCTCCTCGCGCATACGCGGCAGCCGACCCCACAGAGCGTTCAGACGTTTATACTCTTCGAGCGGCTGAATGGGCGTGCCCCACCAGACGCCGGGGCGAACGATCTTGCCCGGCAACACGCCCGCCTGCGAGCCGATGACCGCGCCCGACAGCACGCGCGCGTGATCGCCGAAGCCGACCTGACCGCCGATGATCGCGTCCGACTCGATGACTGTGCTGCCGGAGATTCCCGTCTGCGCCGCGATGACGACGCGCTCGCCTATCTCGACGTTGTGGCCCACCTGAACGAGGTTATCTATCTTCGTCCCGCGCCCTATGCGCGTCGTGCCGAGCGCGCCGCGGTCAACGCACGTGCCCGCGCCTATCTCCACGTCGTCTTCGATAACCACCGTGCCGACCTGCGGGAACTTGTGATAGACGCCCGCCTCGTCGCGCACGTAGCCGAACCCGTCCGCGCCGACGACCACGCCCGCGTGCAACACGACGCGCTCGCCGAGCGTGACGCCGTCGTACAAAACGACGTTCGGGTGCAGCACGCACTCGCGCCCGATTGTCACGCGCTCGCCGACGACCGCGCCGGACAAAATTTGCGCGCCCTCACCTATCGTCGCCCCTTCGCACACGACCGCGCACGCGCCGACGTAAGCGCCCTCTCCGAGCTGCGCGCCCGCCGCAACGCTTGCGCTCGGATGAACCGACGCCTCGCGCCTCCGCTTCGCGTGCAAAACTTCCGCGACGAGCGCGAAGGCGAGCTTCGGTCGCTTAACTTCGATAACGCTTCGAGCGCCTTCGAGCCGCGCCCCTTCCGGCACGATCACGCACGACGCGCGGCACTCGCGCGCGCGCTGCATAGCCTTCTCGTCCTCGACGAACGCGATGTCGCCCTCGCACGCCGACTCGATTGAAGCCGCGCGCGTGACGACGGTCTCGCCCTCGCCCGTCACGCGCCCTCCGACGAGCGCGGCCAGCTCGGCGACGGTTCTTCCTTCATCCTGTTTGCTCATAAAAAAAGTAGTCTCGGCGCGTGAACGTGGACTCAGCCGGAGACTTTGAAGAGCAGGTCGCGCTCCACAGCGCCCGTCGCGGCGCGCTCCTCGCGCGTGAAGCCGCGCCGCGAGTCGCGTATGAAGCGTGCGAGGTGCGAGACGTTCTCATCGCTCATCTCATCAAGCGCGGCGAGCGCGCGCTCAAGCGGGAGTCGCGCGCGGAACAAGAGCTGATAGGCGTGCTTGATTGATTTGCGCGCCTCCGTGCTGAAGCCGCCGCGGCGCAGGCCGATTGAGTTAAGCCCGCGCACGTGCGGAGGGTTGCCGTCCGTCGTGAAGAACGGCAGAACGTCCTGCACGATCTTCGACTTGCCGCCGACCATCGCGTAGCGACCGAAGCGCACGAACTGGTGCGCGCCGACGTTCGATGCGAGGAATGCGTGATCCTCAACGGAGACGTGCCCGGCCAGAGCCGCGCCGTTCGCGAAGACGTTGTCGTCGCCCACCTCGCAGTTGTGCGCGACGTGGACGCCGACCATCAGAAAATTTCTGCTCCCGATGCGCGTCGCGCACCCCTCGCCGCTCGCACGGTGCAGAGTCACGTGCTCGCGTATCAGGTTGTCGTCGCCGATGATGAGCGCGCTCCGCTCTCCCTTGAATTTCGTGTCCTGCGGCTCGCCGCCTAATGTCGCGTGCTCGTAGACGCGGTTGCGCTCGCCCAAGCTAGTGAAACGCTTGATGACCGCGTGCGCGCCTATATCGCAGCCGTCGCCGATGATGACTTCGTCCTCGACGACGGCATAAGGCCCGACGCGAACGTCCGCTGCGACGCGCGCGCGCGGGCTGACGACTGCTGTCGGATGTGCCTCCATGATGCGCTGGGCGTTAATGGTACTGTTTACCATCCGCCGCCGCAAACCGCAGGCGCGTGTGAGGCATGAGGAGCGGCGCGGCGCGCTCGGAAGTCTTTGAAGCAGCGCTCAGAAGTCTTTGAAGCAGGTCGCACGATAATGCCACTTGTCGGCCTGTTCGTGCCGGACGCCTGTCTTCTTCGCTTCCTCCGTCAGGGTTCGTTCCTGCTGCGAATCGAGCAGGCCGACGAGGATCGTCGAGACCTCTTCGTCGTTGACCACCTTCTGGAAGTTCTTCAACTCGTTCGCTGTGACCTTGTGCATGAAGTCGAACGCCTCATGCGCTTCGCGCGTCTTCCAGAACTCCGCTGTGTTGATGAGCAGCTTCGGCTCCGGGCAGATCGAGAAGACGCGAACCTTTTTGTGCTGTCGTGCCGAGGCGCGGGTGGCCGTGTCCTTGCTGTCGGACTTCGTGTCGGGCGCGGAGAGGTGCTCGTTCGGCAGCGCGCCTTCGACTAGCCCCTTGATGGCTTCAATCGCCTGCATCAGAGGACTCTCGGGCGAGGCGACGAGGGCGGGCGCGGTCGCCGCGATAAATTTTTTCAGCGTCAGCACGCGCTGGTAGATGACTCTCAGCACAACCTCATACTTAACCGTCCGCTCGCGCAGCGCGGCAAGCTCGTTGTAAAGATAGACCATCTTGAAGGCATTGCGCTCCAGCACGCCCTGCCGTATGTTCGTCACGCGCGCCAGACGCCTGATGACGGAGGTGCGGTCAACCTCCTGCACGAAGCTTGCGTTCAAGGGCAGTATGAAGAGCAAGTCGCATCCTTCGACCTCCGTGCCGAAGCGTATGGGCAGGTTGTCTATCACGCCGCCGTCCTCGTAGAACTGCGTCTCGTCGCCGCCGTTGCGCGACGAGTACTCGAAGAGCGGCGGCAAGTCCATCGAGCTGAACACGCCTTGGCGGATGTCCTCTAAGACATCCGCTTTGAAGCCCGTGTCGGCGTAGCCGTTCCGGCGAACGTCGCCCGACTTCGGGCGCGGCCCCCAGAGCGTCTCCTCGATCTGCTTCAAATCCTTGTTGGTTGTGAACTCAAGTCGCGCCTGCCCGACGTTCGAGCGCGTGAAGTAGAAGTTGATCGAGTCGGTGCATTCGGGGTGTTGTAGGTGGTGCATCAGCCTCTGTCCGGCTGACGTGTCGCGGTAGAGATCATCGAAGGTGAACTGCCACGGCTCGTTTGAGAGCAGGAAATTCTGTCGCGACGGAACGATCTTGACCGGGCGGATGACCTTCTTCACCTCGACGCTGCTCCACCACTCTTCGAGCGCGCCGTGCCCGCCGTTGTTCGGCTTCACCATGTCTGAGAGCCAGAAGAGCGCGTTCCAAGAGCCTATGGAAGTGCCCGCGATCATCTTCACCTTGCTGTGCGCCTTGTGCTCGTCGAGGAACTCGTAGATGGCCTTCATCGCGCCCGCCTGATAGGCGCCCTTGGCCCCGCCGCCGGAGAGGATGATGCCGATCCGCGTGAACTTATCCAGCGGGCCGCCGACCTGCTCGCCCGGCGGGACGAACTGCGGCAGCTCCGGCTCTTGCGACTCCAACGACGGCGCACGCGGCGTGGCGAGTCGCCCGTAAAACCAACTTGCCGTGCCGTAGCTGAAGAGCACGCCGAGCAGCGCGATGACGAGCGTCAGAAGCGCCGACGTGATGTGGAGCGCCGTGTTGAAGAGCGTCGAGGCGATCCAGCCGGCCATCCCCATCTGCGACACCGCGCCGAAAGGATAGACCCAGCGTGCGAATGTCACCGGCAGCCTGAGCATCAAAGGGACGCCGTGGTAGACGAGCCACGGGTAAGCGACGATGAAGTAGATAAAGGCAACAACCAGCAGCGGGACGGAGAAGGTCGCCGGCAGACGGAAGCGGAACCAACGGTACTGCTCGCGCGCCGCCTCCTTGCTCTTCGCCGAAAAATCCCTGTACGCCTGTACGCCGCTACTGCCCGTCTCGCGGAGTTTATTGTAGAGTTCCATTTTTTGTACCTCATTGTGAAGTCATGAAGCCGCCCACGGCTGGTCTCGCTTGGACGCAGCGACGCCGGGGCGCTTCAGGGAAAGGACTTGGTTGAAGCAAGTCACGGGGCGCGGCGCACGCGCCGGGCGTCATAAAACCGACGTGCGCGCCACTTTCAAGGTTTTAAAGAGATTCACGAATCCGTGGCATGTTGAGGAATCTCCTTCAGGTCTTTAACGTGAGACGACGGCTTGCTGGAGCGGGGTGCGGTAAGTCGGCGTCCGGGGCTAGATGGTGTTCGCCCTTTGAATGAGAGTCGGCAGACAGACGATACGCTCGTCTTATACGCCTACCACTGTAGCCTGTCAACACTTAAAAAGGCTTCGACGCGGGCGTGTGTCCGGGAGTTGACGCCCTTCAAAGAGGGCTTAATGCCTTGTCTTTACACGCGGATGTATTTATCATGTCGCGGGCGTTAGAAATCCCCGCCGCCGGTGTGACCTGCGGCGGGTTTAATTCAGGAATCATACACTTGTTCATCCGCCCCGGTGCGCCGCCGCGAGTCAGGGCGCGTGCGCCGTTTTCGACGAAGGAGATAAGAGACTTGTTCAGTGATAATTTCCGCCGCGGCGAGTCGGAGAAGTCACGCTTTAGCGGCGTGAAGGCCTCACGGCTGATTTCGAGCCTTTCGGACGTGGCGTGGAAAGCATTCCAGTCCGTCAACACGCGCATGCCCGAAGGCGAGGCCGTAAGGCCGAAGTGGGCGCCGGGGCCGCTCCTGAAATCATACGAGCGCACCTCGCCGCCGCTCGGCTTCCCGCGCGAGACCGATTCGCTCTGCCCGCGCTGCGTCAAGGAAGTCCGCGAGAGCGTTATCTCAGGCGCAACGCCGCTCGAAGACCTCATGCACACGCATCCCGGCGAGATCAAGGCGCAGATTTTTGAAGAGGACGGCAAAGTCTTCATGACGAAGACCTGCCCGAAGCACGGCGAGTTCAAAGACCTCATGGCGACCGACGCGCGCTTTCTTGAGCGCATCGAGTCTCTGTTCTTCGGGCGCGACTTCCGCTCCGCAGAAGACTCGCACGTGCACAAACACGGCACGTCGAACATCAAGTTCGGACGCGGCGCGGTTCTCACGGTTGACCTGACGAACCGCTGCAACATGATGTGCAAT
>DASQLL010000250.1:0-3858 GCA_035630035.1 Pyrinomonadaceae bacterium
CTCGAACGTGTCGTTCATCTCGGCGGAGGTCGAGGGAAAGAACGCCTTGCCGCCCGACACTCCCGCAAGCTCTTCGAGGATGGCGCGGCCCGAATATCCGAGCTGCGAGTCGTCGTGGCCGTCAACGATGCCGACGGCGTAGATGATAACGTCCGACTCTTTCAAAAGGCGCGTCAGCTCCTTGAAGGTGTAGCGCGAGCTGTTGTCCTGCCCGTCGCTGATGAGAAGGATGGCGCGCTTCTTGTGCGCGCCGGAGCGCGAGACGCGCTCGACGCCGAGGTAGCACGCGTCGTAGAGCGCGGTCTGACCCTTCGTATGCACGAAGGTGAGCTTCTGCATGAGTGCATCGCTGTCGCGCGTGTGATCCAGAAGGAGCTGCGCCCTCTGGTTGAATCCGATGAGGAAATACTCGTCGCGCGTGTGGCTGGTATCAATAAACTTCGAGAGAGCCTCGCGCGCCTTGTTGATTTTGTCGCCGCTCATCGAGCCGGACACGTCGAAGACGACGCCCAGAGAGACGGGCGCGTCCTCGTCGGAGAAGAAGGTTATCTCCTGCTGCGCCTTGTCGTCGAAGAGCGTGAATGCGTTCTTGCCGAGGCCCGTGACGAAGCGACCGTATGTGTCCGTCACCGTCACCGTCAGCGTGATTAAATCGGTGTGGACGATGACGGGCTTGTCGCTGTCCGGCGCGGAGACGCGCGGCGCGGAGTTGTCATTGCTTGAGGACGACGAGCTGGCGCGACTGTTCGCGGCGGGGACTGAGGTTTTCTGCGCGGGCTTATCCGTCGTCGTTTGTTGCTGGTTGGTCTTCTCCGGCTCGGCTTTCTGCGTCTCGGTCTTTTTCGGCTGCTGCGCGGGCTTGTCCGGCTCGGCCTTCTGCTGTTCGGTCTTCTGCGACTCGGTTTTCTGCTCAGGCGTTTGCTGTCGTGCGGATGAGGTGCATGGGGCGGCGAGCGCTGGGAGCGTGGCGAAGAGGAAGCAGGCCAGTGCGACTCTGCGGAAACTTACGAAGGGCCGTGCCCTCATAAAACCTCCTGACGGGTGTGCGGGGCGAACTAAAAAAATGGACGCGCGGCCTCGCAGGTCGGCGGGCCGGCTCGAAACTTCAGCGATGCCACTTTGACGGCACCGCACGCCCATTCGGTTGTTCGCGGCAGCGCAAAAATGAAGACAGGGGAGACTTCCTCTTTAGCTTCAAAGCCATTGTATGGCACGCCCCGCGCCGCGCGCAACAAACATCTCTGTTTCGAGCCTGTGCCGACTTTATCTCAGTGCAACTTCGCGCGCCGCCGCGCGTGTATGCGATTGCGGAATTCGGATTGCGGATTGAGAAGCGGACGGGGAGACGGGCGGACGGGGAGATGGGGAGACTGGGAGACGTTTGACAACGCAGCCTCTTTCTCCCCGTCTCCCTGTCCCCGCTTCTCCCCGTCGCGGAAGTCCGCAATCCGCAATCCGCAATCCGCAATCTATTAGGGGCGGTGGGAGGCGCGGCGCGCTGCGTGTTATAATCCGCCGCCGAGTTCGGGCGCCGCGGTTCCCCTGCCGGAATTGGGCGCCGCACCCCCTGAAAAGTAGCGAGGAGAATGGCTGAATTCATCTGTCGTTTGGGGACGCCTGCGGGCGAGGTTGTGACGCGCACGGTCGAGGCCGTGGGCGTTGCGGAGGCGCGCGTGCGCCTGGAAGCGGAGGGCTTCCGCGTCTTCTCGGTGATGCCGCCGCGCGCCGCCGGACTCGCTGCAATAACGCGCGGCGGCAAGAGCGGGACGCAGGCGCGCGTCAAGCCCGGCGACTTCCTTCTCTTCAATCAGCAGCTCGCAGCCATCATACGCGCCGGCATCCCCATACTTCAGGCCGTCACGATGCTCCGAAGGCGCGCGGCATCGTCGCGACTGCGCTCCGTCCTGACCGACGTTGAGGAGAAGATTCGCAGCGGCATGGCTCTCTCGCAGGCATTTGCCGCGCAGGGGCCGATCTTCCCTCGCATCTACACGGCCTCGATCCTCGCGGGCGAGCGTTCGGGCGCGCTCGACGATGTGCTTGCGCGATACGTTTCGTACATGCGGCGCGGCGTCGAGATTCGCCGCAAGATTCGCGGCGCGCTCGCCTACCCGATCTTCCTACTCGCGGCCTCGATGGGCATGGTCGCGTTTTTGACGATCTACGTCGTCCCGCGCATGTCGTCTCTGTTCGAGGGCTTCAACCGCGAGCTTCCGTCGGTAACGAAGGTCGTGATGACGGTTTCGGGCTTCGCCGCGGGCAACTTCTACTGGCTCGTGCCCGCGCTCATCATCGGCGGCCTCGCGCTCTACCTCTGGACGCGGACGCCGGGCGGCGCGCTCGCCGTTGACCGCATACTGCTCAAGCTGCCAATCGTCAGCGCACTGCTAAAACAGCTCGCCGTCGCGCAGGTGACGCGCTCTCTGGCGACGCTTCTGGCGGGCGGCATCACGCTGGTCGAGTCTTGGGAGATAGCCGCCGAGTCCGTGACGAATAAGGAGTTGCGCGCGCGAAGCTCCGCGACGCTGCCGATGATACGCGAGGGCCAGTCGTTTACGGAGAGTCTTGAGTCGGCGGGATGGATTCCGCCGCTCGCGCTCGACATGATAGGCGTCGGCGAGCGCTCCGGCTCTCTGCGCGAGATGCTGGAAGAGGTCGCGGAGTTCTACGACCGCGAGTCCGAGGTGCAGCTCGAACAGTTGACGACCGTGCTTGAGCCTGCCATTCTTCTGGTGATGGGCGGCCTCGTCGTGACGATCCTCCTGTCCATCTACTTGCCCATCATTCAGTCAATCTCGAACCTGAGTTTTAGAGGTTAAGCACGGAAGCCACCCCCGCCCGACTGAAAGCATCAGATAGAGCTTTATGAGTCAAACGGAAAAAGAGGTAACAACCGGCCCGCTCGCGCTCGCGCCCGACGGCGACGAGCAAGCGCCCCCCGAAGTGCGCGCCGCGCTCTCGCTCGCGCGCCGCTACCGGTTGCCCTACGTTGACCTGCTCCCGCCGGGCGGCGAGTCGCCGATTGACTACTCGCTCCTCGGCGAAGTGCCCGTTGACCTGATGCTCCGCCACCTGTTCGTGCCTCTGAGGCGCGAAGGCCGACGCCTTCACATCGCGATGGCCGACCCGACAGACCTCGAACGCCTCGACGAGATAGCCTCGGCCCTGCACGCGCGCATCGTCCCGCACGTCTCGACCGCGGGCGCGATTGAAGTCGTGCTGCGAAAGGGCGATGCCACGCAGCGCGTGCTGCAAGAGGCGGCTTCGGGCTTCCGCATCTCGCTCGTCAAGGAGACCGAGCAGGGCGAGGAGATTTTAGACCTTGACCGGCTGGCGACCGACAGCGACATGTCGCCGATCATCAAGCTGGTTGACACGATCATCTACAACGCGATGGAGTCGCGCGCCTCCGACATACACATCGAGACGCGCGACACCGCCGTTCACGTCAAGTACCGCATTGACGGCGCGCTCTACGAGAAGGTCGAGCCGATTGACATCTCCTACCACCAGACTTTGATCTCGCGCATCAAGGTCATGTCGGAGCTGGACATCGCCGAGCGCCGCATCCCGCAGGACGGTCGCTTCCGCGTCCGCTACAAGGGGCGCAACGTGGACTTCCGCGTCTCGATCATGCCGACCATACACGGCGAGGACTCCGTGATTCGTATCCTCGACAAGGAGCAGATCAACGAGCAGTTCAAAA
Source organism: Pyrinomonadaceae bacterium (assembly GCA_035630035.1). Lineage (GTDB taxonomy): Bacteria > Acidobacteriota > Blastocatellia > Pyrinomonadales > Pyrinomonadaceae > QHXN01. The sequence continues at coordinate 3,707 of DASQLL010000250.1, forward strand.
ACCTTACGCTCGACGTTGTGGGCTTTCTCGCGCGCGACCTGCGCGACTTCCGGCGTTACATCGCCGAGCCTTACGGCATGGTTCTCGTGACAGGCCCCACGGGTTCGGGCAAGACGACGACGCTCTACGCGGGCCTCAACGAGATTCGCAAC
>DASQLL010000251.1:0-7818 GCA_035630035.1 Pyrinomonadaceae bacterium
GGCAGTGGGAGTCGAAGACGCCGGGCCACCCCGAAAACATTTTGACGCCGGGGGTGGAGATAACGACGGGGCCGCTCGGACAGGGTTTTGCCAACGGCGTCGGGATGGCGATGGGCGCGGCGCACCTCGCGGCGAAGTTCAATCAGCCCGGCATCAATCTCGTTGACAACTTCGTGTATGCAATCGTCTCGGACGGCGACCTGATGGAGGGCGTCGCGAGCGAGGCCGCGTCGCTCGCGGGTCATCTCAAACTCGGCAAGCTCATTTATCTTTACGACGACAACAACGTCACCATCGAGGGCTTCACATCGCTCGCCTTCTCCGAGGACGTGCCGAAGCGTTTTGACGCTTACGGCTGGCACACGCTCACCGTGGAAGACGGGAACGATCTGGACGCAATCGAGAAGGCGATACGCGAAGCGCAAGGCGACGAGCGACCGTCGCTCATCTCCGTCAAGACGACAATCGGGTTCGGGATGCCGACCGCCGGCACGCGCAAGGCGCATTCGGACGCGCCCGGCGCGCAGGCCGTGAAGGAGACGAAGCGCGCGCTTGGCTGGCCCGAAGATGAAGAGTTCTACGTGCCGGAAGAAGCGCTCGCGCATTTCCGAAAGGCAATCGAGCTGGGCGAAGGGCAGGAGCGCGAGTGGGACGCGCACGTCGCGGACTTCGAGTCGCGTTTCGCGGAGCTTGGCCGCGTGTGGCGCAAGACTATGACGGGCGAGCTGCCCGACGATTGGGAGTCGCGCCTGCCCACGTTCGACAACGCCAAGCCGATGGCGACGCGGCAGGCGAGCGGCGAAGTCTTAAACGCGCTCGCGCCGTACATGCCGACGCTCGTCGGCGGCTCGGCAGACCTCGGCCCGTCGAACAACACGGACATAAACAAGGGCGGGAGCTTCGCGCCGGGCGGGTACGCGGGGCGCATCGTGCATTTCGGCGTGCGCGAGCATGCGATGGGAGCGACGATGACGGGCATGAGCCTGAACGGCGGGCTTATCCCCTTCGGCGGCACGTTCATGTGCTTTTCAGACTACATGAAGCCCGCCATACGACTCGCCGCGCTCTCGCACGTGCAGGTTGTCTACGTCTTCACGCACGACTCCGTCGGTCTTGGCGAAGACGGCCCGACGCACCAGCCCATCGAACAGCTCGCGGGCCTTCGCGCCATCCCCAATCTCTACGTCGTGCGCCCTGCGGACGTGCATGAAGTGCGCGAGGCTTGGCGTCTCGCAATTCTAAGACGCGACGCTCCGACCGCGCTCGTCCTGACGCGACAGAAAGTCGCGCTCATTGATCGCAAAACGCACGCCTCAGCCGAAGGCGCGCGGCGCGGCGCGTACACGCTCGCCGAAGCGTTGGACGCGGAAGGAAAGGCCGCGACTCCTCAACTGATACTGCTTTCCACAGGCTCGGAAGTCGCGCTCTGCTTAGAAGCGCGCGACGTGTTGCAGAAGGAAGGCGTGCCCGTGCGCGTCGTCTCGATGCCGTGCTGGGAGTTGTTCGAGGAGCAGGATAAAGATTACCGCGCGAGCGTCATCCCGACGGACGTTCCCGCTCGCCTCGCCGTCGAAGCCGCGTCGCCGCTTGGGTGGGACAGATACGCGGGCGAGCGCGGCGGACGCCTCTGCCTCGAACGCTTCGGCGCGTCCGCGCCCGGCGCTGTCGCGCTCGAAAACTTAGGCTTCAACGTCGAGAACGTCATCGAGCGCGCACGTGCGCTTTTATAGCAACTTTCAAATGAATGTACGGCGAGGCGGAAGCCCGACCGTAAGGGAGGGCGTATTCCCGTATACAAGAAACGCCCTCCTTTACGGTCGGGCTTCCGCCTCGATTTCGCTTGACTAGAGAACGACGCGCAGCGCGCCCGGCAGCACTCGGAACTCGACGGGCGTGCGCCCTCGAACGTCGCCGTCGGCCTCGATTGCGAGCGAGTCGGCAGCGTCCGTCGTTTCGATTCTTACGCTCCGCCCGCGCGCGAGCTTGACCTTCGGGTTGGCGAGGTGGCCGCCGCGATGCACGCGCGCAAGCTCGCGCACGAGTCCCGCGCGCGAGATGCCGCGCACCGTGACCACGTCGAGCAGTCCGTCCGCGATGCTCGCATCCGGCGCGAACTTCATCCCGCCGCCTGAGAAAGCTCCGTTGGCGACGGCGACGAGGTTCAGCTCGCCCTCGACCCACAGTGCGCCGTCCACAAAGACGCGCGCGGGAACGACGCGCCAAGCCGCGAGCGACTGCACGGCGGCCCACGCGAAACGCGCCTCGCCCGAAAGCCTACGCAACGTCCCGCCTTGCGCGGCCACGCGCCCCGCGACTTCCGCGCCTATGCCGAGCGTCGCCCCGTTCAGACAAATGAAACGATGCGCCCCTTCGTCCGCGCTTCCCCAAAGCACGTCAACGCGCCGCGTCGTGACGGACGGACGAACGACAGCGTCGCTTTCATCATCAACACAACCGCTCTCGACATTCCGGCAATGAGCGACGAGTCGCGCGAGCCAAGCATCGAGAGGCGCGCGCTTGCCGCCCGCGAGTCCGCGCGCGAAGTCGTCGCCCGTCCCCGCGGGCAGGATCGCGAGCGCGGCGCAGGCGTTGACTGGGCGCGGCTCGCCTCCTTCGTCTTTCGCGTCGCGCGAGGCGAAGTAGCCGGACGCAGCCGCGCTCAGAGTCCCGTCGCCGCCGACGACCGCGACTGTGGCGCAGCCTTCGGAGATCGCGGCGCGCGTCCGCTCTTCGGTCTCGCCCGGCCTCTCGGACTCGTGCGCGTCGAACGCGACTCCGCCACGCGCAAGCTCCTCGCGCACTCGCGGCCAAGCCTCAAGCGCGCGCGCGGCGGCGCGGTTTACGATGACGAACAGGCGCGTTGATTCGCTCATGCGGGCAGCAACTTTAACATGAGCGTGCGATGCGTCGCGTTTCATGTTGCGACAGGAAGAATTAACATGGATGGACAGGATGTGCAGGATTAAGAAGTTCGGATTTGAGATTCAAGAATTTGAAATTTGAAACTTAAGGTATTGAGATTGGAAACTTAAAGTGCTGAGGTTTGAGATTTAAGAATTTGAGATTCAAGATTTGAGATTCAAGAATTTGAGAATTTGAGAATTTGAAATTTAAGATTTGAGATTTGAGAATTTGAGAATTTGAAATTTAAGATTTGAGATTTGAGATTTGAGAATTTGAGATTTGAAATTTGAGAATTTGAGATTTGAAATCTTAAATCTCAAATTGGTTTTTGTCTTTCATCCTGCATATCCTGTCCATCCCTGTTAAATTTTCGCGATTAAGGAGGGCGTTGATGGAAACGGAGAAGATGCGCGCCGTGCGGATCGTCTCGCACGAGGGCGCGGGCGAGTTAGAAATCGTCGAGGTCGAAAAGCCCACGGCGCGCGCCGACCGCGTGCGTGTGCGCGTGCGCGCGGCGGGCCTGAACCGCGCGGACATTTTGCAGAAGCGCGGTCGCTACCCCGCGCCGCCGGGCGTGCCCGCAGACATTCCCGGCCTCGAGTTCGCGGGCGAGGTCGAGCAGACGGGCGACGAAGTGCGCGCGTGGAAGTCGGGGCAGCGCGTCTTCGGCATCACGGCGGGCGGGGCGCAGGCCGAGTACGTCGTCGTTCCCGAAAGTCACGTCGCGGAGATACCCGAACGGCTCTCGTTTGAAGAGGCCGCCGCCGTCCCCGAAGTCTTCATCACGGCGCACGACGCGCTCTTTACGCAGGCGCGTCTTGAGACGGGCGAGCGCGTGCTGATTCACGCCGTAGGCTCCGGCGTCGGCACGGCGGCGGCGCAGCTCGCGCGCGCGGCGGGCGCGGGAGCGGTCTACGGCACGGCGCGCACGCCGGAGAAGATTGAGAGGGCGCGCGAGTTCGGCCTCGACGAAGGCGTCGCCGTCGGCGACGATCCGCGCGTGTTCGCCGAAGCTGTGCGCGAGTGGACTAAGGGCGCGGGCGTAGGCGTCATACTCGATCTCGTCGGCGCGTCCTACCTCGAAGCGAGCCTTGACGCGCTCGCGCGCCGAGGTCGGATGCTACTCATCGGCACGCTCGGCGGCTCGACGGGCGCGCTCGACTTTCGTCAAATGATGGGCAAGCGTTTGCAGCTAACCGGCACAGTCCTCCGCGCGCGCTCGACCGAAGAGAAGGCGCGCGCCGTCCGTCGCTTCAATGCTCACGTCGTCCCGCTCCTCGCGCGCGGCCTTGTGCGCCCGGTGCTGGACGCCGCATTCTCGCTCGACGACGCCCGCGCCGCATACGAGCGCCTTGAGTCGAACGCGACGTTCGGGAAGGTCATTCTCAGCGTGACAGGTGACGGGTGACAGGTGACAGGATAAAGACATGCTCTTTCCTGTCACCCGTCACCTGTCACGGCTCTTCACTTGTCACCCGCCGATGCTTTTGAGAGAATGTATCTTTCCTGATCGCGGCGCATTCCCGTCGCCGCCCGACCTGATGTTTCGACGAGGAGATAAGAATTGAAAGCGGAACTGGAGCACTTGATCGCCCTACAGAACGCGGACATGGGCATCCGCAAGTTACAAGCCGAACTGGAATCAATTCCCCGAAGGCGCGCTGAGATCGAAAACGAGTTCGATCAGCGCGCCTTCGAATTTAAGACCCTCGAACAGCAACGCGACGCGGCCCGCGCCGCACGCGCCGGACTCGACAAGGAGATGGCAGAGCAAAAAGCGCGCGCCGAAAAGGCCGAGCGCGACCTTATGTCCTCGACCAACTCGAAAGCTTACGAGGCCGCCATACGCGAGATAGACGCGGCCAAAAAGCACGTCTCCGATCTTGAGACGAAGATGCTCGAACAGATGGAGTCGGCTGAAGGCGCGGAGAAGAGTCTGGCGGAGCGCGCGCCCGATCTGACGCGCATGCAGACGGAGCGCGACGAGAAGTTGCGTAGCTTCGAGGAGCAGACGCGCGCGTGGGCCGAGGAGTTGGAGATGCGCCGCAGGGATCGCGAGCGTCTGTTTGCGGAGCTGCCCGCGAACGTCAAGAGCATGTATCGTCGCATCAGCGAGCGCATACGCGGCGGCGTCGCTCTGGCGGAGGCGCGCGCGGGGTCGTGCTCGGCCTGCTTCATGTCTCTGCGCCCGCAGGTGATGGCCGAAGTCCGACGCGGCGAAGAGATCATCACCTGCGACAACTGCAACCGAATCCTCTACTACCAGCCAGCCGCGCAGACGCAAGGGACGACGACCGTCTCCGCGCCCTGAGATTCAAACAACGCCGGACAATGGCGGCCACAGCCCGCACGTCACATGCGACGTGCGGGCTATTTTTTCGCGGCGGCCCTTCGTTTGCTCAGGGCAATTGCCTCCTCAGAAGTTTGAATGGCTTAATTTCGCGGGGCGAGCGGTTGAGCACGCGGCAAGGCGGGAGCGAGTTTTCGTATGCGCCTCAACGACTTGGTCGGATTCGGAGCGAGGCGGTGGATCGGCGGCGGCGGGGGGGGCAAGGCATAAGTGGCGAGCGCGGAAGTTGCAGTCCTACAGAACATCGCGCGGCCCGCGTTGGCCGGAAGCGTTACACGCGGGCGGCGCGCGCGCTGGTGGCGGAGGCGCGGCTCGAAGCGGCGCGGATTTTTTTATGAGACCGCCGAAGGCGTGCGCGTGCGCGACGAGGAAGCATTAGAGCGCATACGCTCGCTCGCCATCCCTCCGGCATGGCGCGAGGTCAGAGTCTCGCCCTCCGCGCGCAGCGCGTTGCAGGCCATCGGCGTTGACGGCGCGGGGCGCGTGCAGCGCGTCTACAACCCTTCGTTCGTCGCGGCGTGCGCGCGACGCAAGTATGAAAAGATCAAGCGCTTCGGCGAGCTGCTCCCCGCGCTGCGACGCAAGACGAACGAGGACATCGCGCGCGAAGGTCTGGGCAAAGAGCGCGTGCTGGCCGTCGTCGTGCGTTTGATTAACGACCTCTACTTCCGCGTCGGCTCGGAGACGAGCGTCAAGCGTTACAGAACTTACGGCGTGACGACCTTGCGAAACCGTCACCTCGAAATCCTGCCCGGCGGTCGCCTCGTCTTCAAGTTCACGGGCAAGCACAACGTCAGGCAACGGCGCATCCTCGTTGACGAAGAGCTGGCCGCGCTCGTCGGCGACATAAAGTCAATCGGCGGCTCGAAGCTCTTCAACTACATAGGCGACGAGGGGCGCGCTCGTCCCGTAACGCCGCGCGACGTGAACGACTACATCAAGTCTGCGACCGCGCAGGAGTTCTCCGCGAAAGATTTTCGCACGTGGGGCGGGACGCTTCTGGCCGCGACGGAGCTTGCAGAGATAGGCTGCTGCGACGACGAGCGACAGATGAAGAAGAACGTGTTGGCCGCCGTCGAGCACGTCGCCGCTCATCTGGGCAACACGCCCGCGGTCTGCCGCGAGTGCTACATACACCCTCTGGTCGTCGAAGCCTACATCAAAGGGAAAACGATTGAAGAGTTTAGACCGCGAGGCGCGCGCCGCATTGAGCGACAACAGCCCGAATACACCGTCGAAGAGCTTGCGCTGCTCAAACTACTGCACGCACGCGCTCAGTAATGCTCGCTCGTCGGCTTACCTCTTCCGCCGTCGCGCGTCTTCCCGCGTTCCGACTTACCGCGTCCCGACTCCCCCTTGCGCCTTCGCTCGTCTACACCTTTGAGCGACGCGAGCGGCCAGAGGCGATGCTCGACTTCGGCAAGCCCCGCGCCCACGACCGCCGCGACGACATCTTCCGAAGGCTTGTAGCACGGCGCGGCCTCGTCGAGCGGGACGCGACCGTCGGCGTTGACGACGACGCCCGCCTCTCTGTACTCGTCGTCCATCGCGCGCTGCGAGAGCGTGCGCGTAGCCTCGCCGCGAGAGATGCGCCGGCCCGCGCCGTGGTTGACCGAGAAGCCGCTTCGCTCCGCACCGGCGAGCGGACGGAGAATGTAACTCCAGTCCTTATTGCTCCCCGGTATCAGAACGGGATGGCCCGTCTGCTCCCACGGCGTGCCTTTCAAAAATGGATGGCCCGCGGGGAACGCACGCGTCGCGCCCTTTCGGTGAACCCAAACGTCGCCGAACTCAGGGTGCCACTCCTTCTGCACGAGGTTGTGGCTTATCTCGTACACAAGCTCCAACTCCTCGCCGAAGACTTCGCGGAACGCCTCCGACACCTGCTCGAAGATGACTAGGCGATTCAAGATCGCGAAGTTGCCGCCCGCCGCGACCGCGTTCAGATAGTCTCTGTAGTGGCGCGACTCCGGCGTGAAGTAGCCCAGATCAATGTCCTTCATCTCTGGCCGCTCCTCGCGCGCCAACTCGAAGTAGTTGGTCGCAAGCCCGTGCCCGAACCCTCGGCTGCCCGTGTGAACCTGAAGGAAGAGCGTGCCCGTCTGCTCCGAGCGTTGAAGCTCAATGAAGTGATTTCCTCCGCCGAGGCTCCCCATCTGGTCAAGCCCGCGCTCCGGCCTTCCCTTCCCGCCCCAGGGAATCTGCCAGTCGTCGTCAACGGGGATGCGATGACGCTCGGCGCGACTGCGGTCAAACGTCGCCCCGTACTTCTCGACGTAATACTCCGCGCCCCCGCGCACGAGGTTCTGAAACTCCGTGCCGGAAAGTTTGCCGAGCCTTAGACTCTTCCCGCCGAAGCCCATATTCACGCGCCCCATCACCGCGCGGTTGAACTCCAGACGCTTCTCCTGCGTCGCCCGCTCGGCCTCCACGTTCGAGCGCGCCGACATCATCCCGCAGTTGTGGACGAACACGCCCGCGTCGAGCGCGAAGTTTCCGTATCCGGGCACGGTCAGGCAGTAAACGTCCGCCCTTCCACTCAGCGGCACGACCGAAACGACTAC
>DASQLL010000252.1:0-3304 GCA_035630035.1 Pyrinomonadaceae bacterium
CGGTATCATCCGCCGATGAGCCAACAACCCTCAATCAAATTCGGCCCCAAAGCGAACGAGGCCGTCGTCAGCGTTCACACCATCGGCGTGCTTGCGGACATACTGCTCGCCGCCGGACTCGACTCGTGTTTGATTACCAGCACGAGCAGGACTCCGGCGGATCAGGCGCGCATCATGTTCAACAACATCTCCACGAAGGGCGTCGCGAGCCAGAAGGCGCTCTACGCCGCGGCGGGACGCTCTGTAGTTGACGAGTTTGTGAAGGCGAAGAATGCCGGCAAGACGCGCGACGGAATCATCGCGGCGATGGAAGCGAAGATCAGGGCCATAGGCCCCGCCAAGGTGAGCCACCACTGCGCCGACCCCGCAAAACTCAACGTCGTGGACGTTGCGCCGTCGTCGGTCGCAAAGCCGAAGGCGTTCGAGAGCGCCGTGCGCGCCGCAATCACGCGGGGCAAGGTGAGCAAGTTCCTTACGCCCGGCAACAGCGATCCCGCGTTCCACATAGAAATCCCGCAGCCTGCCTCTTGAGCGGCCACGCGCGGGGTCGCCGCCTGCTCTTACGCCGTCCGCCTCGGCAGGTTGACCAGCTCGTTTATGCGCGCGCGCACGGTCTCCGCGAGCAGGCGCGTCTGCGCGGGCGTGTAGTTGGCGGCGCGGAAGGCATCGGCGAGCTGCTTGTCGCTGAGGCGCGCGAGCAGCCTGCCGACCCAGCGCGCGTCCTCGACGCTTATCTTGTCGAAGATGCCCTTGTTCACGCCGACGTACTTGATGTCAACGTAGCCGCCCTCGACCTCGTTGACCAGATTCCCGGAGTCGGCGTAGTCTTCGGGGTTGTTGCGGCTGCGCGTGACTCTCCAGAGCGGCCCTAAGCCGCCGCCCTTGCCGAACGTCGCGCCGAGGTCGCTGATGGCGTAGCGCAGCTCGCCCCCCTCCTGAAGCAGGACGTTATTATCGTCCTTCAAGTCCCAGTTGTTTATGAGCGCCATCAGAACCTTCAGCCCCTGCAATTCGCGCGTGCCCGCGAAAGGGTTGTTCTTCCAAGTCCACACGCCGAACCGCTTGATGCTCTTCGGCCTCGCCTCGAAGCGGACGTTAGTGAACGTGCCCTTGCCCGGAATCGTGGCGCGCGGCACGAGGTAGCTGATCTCGGTCTCGTACCCCGCGGCCCAGACGAGGCGAGCCGCGGCGGTCTCGCTTTGCGCCTCGCGGCCAAGCTTTGCGACCCACTCGCGCCCGCTCGCATCGCGCACGCGATACTTCTTCGACCAACCGCCCTTCTCCTCTTTAATCAGGCGCAGGTTGCGCAGCACGGGCCGCATCTGCGTGCCGCCCGGCCCCGCCGCGAGGTCGAGCGACTCGATGTTGTGAGCGCGCCAAAGCACGGGCGTGCCGCGCGGCACGGCTTTTTTCTTCTTCGACTTCTTCTGGACGGCGAACGCGGGCGACGCGAGCGCGAGGACGATTGCGGCGACGACGAGCGCGACGAGCGCGCGTGACTTTCCTTTAAGCATCATTTTTATAAAACAGGGCGACGCGAGCGTTCCGAGACGAACCATGCAACAGAGTTTGCCCTGCGTCTTCTCCTTCTGGAATTTTTATGCGGGGGCGTTGAAATAGTACCAAGCCGCGTGCGCGTTTGGCTACGGCAACAGAGACAGCCCCGGCAGGGGCTGAGGATATTAGCCGGGGGTGAGTTCGAGCCGCGAGCCGCGAGGCGAGCGGCGCAACGCAACCCCCGGAGCACGCCGCAAAAAATCATCCCGCCCCGGCAGGGGCGGCGGACACGATACTCATTAACAATCAAGATACGATTGACGAGCTCCGCCGCCCCTGCCGGGGCGGGATGTTCTTTATTGAAACTGTTCCGGGGGCTTCGGCTTCGTCCTTCACTCGCCTGCCGGCTCGCTTCGGACTCGCTCACCCCCGGCTAATTTCCTCAGCCCCTGCCGGGGCTGTACAAACCGCCGATGACTTACTGCTTCAACCCCGGCTTGACGCCTCGCTCCTTCTGCGCTGCCTGCTCTTCGACGGGCATCAGCGCCCAGAGCCAGCGCACGGCCTGTTCGAGCCGCTTTCGGTCGCTCGCTTGCAAAGCCTCTTCGCCTTGAGCGAGCCAGCGCGCGGCCTCCTCCGTGTTGATGAACTGCTGGCCGGGCCGGCGTAGGTGGCGATACCAGTCCTCCCAGAACCAATCGTGCGAGTAGAGAACCTGTGTGCGGAGCGAGCGAAGCGCGACGATTGCTTTTTTGACGCCGCGCACGTCGCCGCGCTGCACGGAGTCCTTCAGCTCGTGCCGCAGCACGCTCATGCGCTCGCGCTGCGCCTGTGTGCCGTGCGCCAGCACGTCCTCTTCGATGTCGTCGGCGAGCCGCTCGGCGTCCTCAACCGTGGAGCCGCGCGTCAGAAGCCCTGCGCGCCGCTCAAGCTCCGAGACTCTTGCGCGCACCTCGCGCAGACGCTCGACGATGCCGCGCGCGTGGTCGTGGTCGTCCATCCCGCCCGTCGCCTGATGCGCGCCCAACTCTATGTCGAAGTCTTCAAGCTCGCGCCGGAGTCGTTCGGCCTCTTCGCGGCGGCTGTCGGCGACGACGACGGGCGCGTCCGTGCGCTCGCCCATCGCGGTGAAGTCATCGTTCGCAGCGAAGCCGTCGTCGAAGACGACTTCCGGAAAGTCCATCCCCTCGTCGGCGTCGCGTTTCGCGCTCCGCATCAGTTGCTCCTCGACGCGCGCGAGCCGCGCGAGACAGTTCTCGATTTCGAGGTGCGCGCGGCTGAGAAGGTCTAGGTAGTCAGGCTCCTCGTCCTTCGGTATGAAGATGCGGTCGCTGAAATGCTCGTTCAGATGCGGGATGAAGACCTCGACGGTTATCAGGCGCGATGCGTCAATCTTTATGTGAAGCTGAACCTCCGAGCCTTCGGGGACGGGGCGGCGCACGCCCTCGCTTTTGACGTGGAAGTTTCCAACCCAACTATTCGCCTGCGGGTCTGAAAGCGCCTCGCCCTCCCAGAGCTTGACGGCGAGCGACGTGTCCGGCTCGCTGGGCCGGAGCGTGTGCGCGGCGCGATACGTGACGGTGCGCTCGGCGGGCAACAAAGTTCGGCGCGGGAAGACTGGACTCAGCTCTACTCGACCGTCTTCGTGCGTGACCTCGACCGAGATCGTGTGCGGCAGCGGCGGCGCGTCGAGCGCGAGGCCGTGCCTGATCTGAAACTCCGAAGGCTCGACCGCGACGCTGCGACCGCGCGCATCGCGCACGCTCAAGGCGAAACGGTTGAGCTGCCCCTCCTGCAAGACGAGCGA
>DASQLL010000253.1:0-2033 GCA_035630035.1 Pyrinomonadaceae bacterium
GGTGTGGTTTGCGAGGCCGACGGTCTCGCCCGCGCGCAGAACCTTCGCGACGGGGCTTTCGACCAACTCGCGCGTCTGCTCGTTGATGATGCGAAAGACTTCCGAGAGCGCGCGCCCGCGCGCCTCGGCGCTCGGCCAGCCGGTCAGTCGCTCGGCCACGGCGTTCATGAACTCGATGCGCCCTTCGGCGTCGGTCGAGATGACGCCGTCGCCGATGCTCTTGAGCGTCGTCTCCAACGACTCGCGGCTCTTGCGCGCGGCCCGTTCGGCGCGGCGGCTGCGGTCTGTGAGCGAGACGATGAAGAGCGAGACGATGGCGAAGACCGAGAGCTGTAGGACGCCGGGAAAGCTGAGCGAAGAGGAGTTGAACGGCGGGAGAAAGAAGTGGTTCGACGCTACGGCGGAGAGCAAGACCGCGAGGCGTCCGGGCCAGCGACCGCCGAAGCGCGCGCTCAGCATCACGGCCCCGAAGTAGAAGATGAAAGGGACGCTGCCCCATTCGAGTCTGAAGACGGCGTAGAGCGCGAACATCAGCAGCGTCGCCGCCAAGACCGACGCGACCGACAGCGCGTAGCGCGCCCATACGGACTCGTTCCAAGAGGGACTTGTGGTCTGCTCGGCGCGGGGGCCGGACGGATGGGGGTCGGACATCACTCTCCCTTAGACTGAACCGCGAATGCTATGCGAGGACGTGCGCGTCCGCGCGCGTGATCAACGAACATTATCGAACGAGTTAAAGCGCGGGCCGCCGAAGACCTGCCGCCAGCGGCTTACGGCGTGAGTCGCGAGGATTCGGTCGGCGTCGCGGCCCGCCGCCCGCCCGAAATGCTAAAGATTCGACTGAGGTTACTTTCCGGCACAAGCTAACTGCTTTCGGCATGACAAGTCAAGATAGTAAGCAGTTTTGAGTTTTCAGTTTTCAGTTTTCAGTTCTACCATGGTCGAGTGCGGATGTAAGTCGCCGCTACATAGTTCTGCTGGAAACTGAAAACTGAAAACTCAAAACTGAAAACTGTCATCATGTATCCTGCCGGCAACCTTTTCATCCCCGCGCCGCACGGTCGCATCGAGGCCATCCTGAAGGAGGCCGCGAGCGAGCGTCGCGGCGTCGCGCTCGTCCTGCACCCGCACCCTCTGCACGGCGGGACGATGCACAACAAGGTGGTCTTCCGCGCCGCGCGGGCCTTAGGCGACGCGGGACTCACGACCTTACGCATCAACTTCCGCGGCGTCGGACTCTCGACGGGCGAGCACACGGGCGCGCGCGGCGGCGAGCAGGAGGACGCGCGGCTCGCGCTCGACTATCTGGCCGAGAGCTATCCCGGCCTGCCCGTCTTCCTCGCGGGCTTCTCCTTCGGCGCGCGCGTCGGCCTCGAAGTCGGCGCGCGAGATGAGCGCGTCAAATTTCTCGTCGGCGTCGGCACGCCCGTCAGCATCGCTGAGCGCGACTACGACTTCTCATTCCTCTCGGAGTGCCGCAAGCCGCTCCTCTTAGTCCACGGCGAGCGCGACGAGTTCGGCTCGGTCGCAGACCTTCGCGCCCTCGCCTCGCGTCTTCCGTCGGAAGCGCAAGTCCAAATCAAAATCATTCCGGGCGCGGGCCACTTCTTCGACGAGCAGTTGGAGGATTTGAGGCAGGCGATTGCCATGTGGGCGGAGGAGATGTTAAGGGCGGAAGCCCGACCGTGAGGGAGGGCGTGTCAACATCCCCCAGATGATAGGGCGAGTATAAACGCCCTCCCTCACGGTCGGGCTTCCGCCTTCCGTCGTCAGTCATCGAAGCTTGGCGGCTCGTCACCCTGTCCGTAAAGCACGTAGTCAATAGCTTCCTCGACATGCCGCGGTTTCCATAAATAACGCGTGCTGCCGTGTCTGGCCCACGGCTTTGCGTCCGGCGGAAACAAATCAAGCTCACGCAGCTTCCGCGTCGCGTAGCTCTTGAAGGCGTTCATCGCTCCTTCCGGCCTACAACCGGCAGCCACTACTACATGAACATGATTGGTTCGGACGTTGACAGCATCGAGGCGGAAACC
>DASQLL010000254.1:0-5662 GCA_035630035.1 Pyrinomonadaceae bacterium
GGTCTTTCCGCCGCCGATGCCGACGCCCGCGCCGCTTCCGTAGCCGACACCGTAGCCTTCGCCGTAGCCTTCACCATAGCCCATGCCAGTCCCCGACGCCGCGCCCGGCCCGACCGGCGTGCCGCCCGCGGCGGATGCGCGACCGGGTGCGGGAGGCGGCTCAGGCGTGCGCGGCAATCGTGCGCGCCCGCCCCACTGAGTGCCGTCGGTGAACGTCGCCCAGACTACGCGGACGCTAACGTCCGCAAGGTGGCCGGGGATGATCGCGTTCAGGCGATTCCACTCGGACTTGAAGGTCTGCGACTCGCCGGGCCGCATTGCCGCGGCGTAGCCCATGATCACGCGCGTCTGCCCGCGCACATTGAAGCCGACGCCGACCTCCTTGACCGCCTTACCCGAAACATTCGTCAGCGTGATTGTGGGCAGCGTCATGAAGAAGTCCGATTTCTCCTCTTCGTCGAAGAAGTCTGCCCCCTCGTCGTCCGCGCGCCTGAGCTGTGCGCTCGTGATGAGGCGCACGCGCGCGTCCGTGATGGTGAGCGGCGCACCCGGCGTCTGCTCGAAGCTGACGACCGACTCCGGCGTGCTGTTTATCTCTTTGACCGCCGGCCCGTCCTGCGTGCGCCGCGACGCGCCGTCGCTCGTGGTGATGACTCTCGACGACCCTTGCGCGCTTGCGCTCTGCCGCGCGAGCGCGCCGCCGCGCGCGGAGCCGAGCAGTCCCGCCGCCAACGAAAGCGCGAGCGCCGCCACAGCCGCGACGCACAGGAGCGCGCGGTGAAGCGCGGATAATTTCCGTCTCGTGTTGTCGTGCAAAATCATTTCGATCCTCCTTCGCAAGTTAGAGCCGGCAGCCGCGCCCGACGCCCCGGCCACCTTCCAGCCGAAGCAGAAGCGCACGACCTTCAGAATGCTCGACGCGTAAGCGATAGCCGCGCCGCCCGCCTCAAGCACGCGCTCGTCGCATGCGCGCTCGCGCTCGGCAAGCGTCCGACGGTTGACGAGCCAGACGACGGGGCAGAACCAGAAGACGCACGCGAGCGCGGTCTGCAAGTTCGCGTACAGGTTGTCGCGCCGCTCGGCGTGCGCCAGCTCGTGCAGCATCAACGCCTCAAGCTCTTCGTCGTCCAGATGCTCCGCGACCGTCCGGGGCAGCACCACGACGGGCCGCCGCGTTCGCCACACGCACGGCTCGACCTCGCGCCGCGCGAAAACGAGTAGCACGTCGCGCTTGAGGCCGAGACGCGCACGCGCTCTCTCCATCGCGTCGAACTCGCGACCGGCGAAGACCTCTTGCCCCTCGCGCACCGCGCGCGTGAATTCGCGACGCCGTTTGAGCCAGAAGGCGAGCAGCACGAGCGCGCCCGACGCCCACGCGAGCGTGAGCGCGCAGAACATCTCGTTGTGTCGCGTGGCCGCTCCCGCCACCGTAACGACGATCTCGTCATCGGCTGTGGGCAGCGGCCCGGCGAGTTGCAGGACGAACTGCGGCGCGCTTCGTCCCGCGCCTTCCGCCGCGGCGGACAGCCACGCGGGTTGAAGATGCGCGAGTCCTGCGAGCAGCGCGAAGAGCGCGGAAGGCACGACGAACTTCGCAGACGCGACGAGCCACAGCGCGTGACGCGCGCGCGCGGGCGCGCGCCGGAGCAAGAGCGTCGCGCAGAGGACGAGCGCGGCCAGCATCGTCGCCTGCCACAGGTGGTTCGCGAGCGCGGGCCAGAGCCACAGCGAAGTCCGCGCTAAAAATTCGTGCGTCGCGCTCATCCACGCCCCCTTTCGCGACTGCCGCCGCGCCGCGCGCCTTTCGACGCCTCCGCCTTCGCGACCGAAGCCGCGTCCTCGCTTCGCCTCTCGGCTTCGACGCGCTCAAGCGTCTCCTCCGCGTCGCGCAGGTCTTCGAGCGTCAGGTGTCCGGCCTCGACCATCTGCGCCACGAGCGTCCGCGGGCTTCCGCCGAAGAATCCGATCAGCTCGTCGAAGAGCCTTCGCGCGGCGGCGCGCTGCGTGACCACCGGCTCGAAGACGTGTGCGTTTCCAACCTTCTTCGCGCGTCGCACCGCGCCCTTCTCTTCCAAGCGATAGACGATGGTCTGGACGGTCGTGTAAGCGGGGCGCTTGCCCGCCGGCAACTGCTCCTGAATCTCGCGCACCGACGCGCTCCCCAAAGCCCACAGCGCGCCCATCACTTCCAACTCGAATTTCGTCAACCTGACACCGGACGATTTAGCCAACACGTGCCTCCTAAAAGTCGGGTTTACTACGACTGAGGTTACATCTACTACAAACGTCGTAGGAAGGTCAAGGGAAATTTTCGAGAAGGTGTGAGGGCGTAATACAGGAGGCAGGGGCAGGAGGCAGACGGCAGGAGGAAACGGTTGACTGCCTTGACTGCTTCCTTTCCCTGCTTCCTGCTCCTGCCTCCTGCCGTCTGTCTACGCCCTCGCTACTGCTTCAGTTGAAAACTGGCGGGCACGAATTCGAGCGCGACGAGCGGGCCGTCGGTCTTGGCGCGTGCGTCCGAGGCCGTGCGGTATGTGACGACGACGGGGCTTTCAATCTTGCGCGGGCCGCAACTCAGTACGCTGCCGGCCTCGCTCGTGAAGGCCATGATGTGAAGTTCCTCGAAAGTCTTGGCCGAGAGGCGCAGCAGCCTTTCGCCGACTTTGACGACGAAGACTAGCCCCCGCGCGCCGCACTCGACGCGCGTGAGCGTGCCGCGCGCTCGCGTCTCGCCCGAGAGCGGCTTGCGCAGCGCGTCGCCTATGGCCGACGAGAGCGCTTCGGCCACAAGCTCATCCTCCGACTTGCCCGTCTGCCCCGACGCCGCGTCGCCTGCGTCATCGCGCCGCGTGAGTCGAGGGGGCCGCGCCGCCTCGCCGCCGCCGCTCGCCGCTGATTCGCGCATGGCCTTGAAGCGCGCGGCCTGCTCCTGCATCGTCTGGACGGCGTCGAGGATTGTCTTGGCGAAAGCGCGCATCTGCGGGTCGGAGGCGTCGCGCGCGAGCGGCTCGACCGTCTTGCGCGCGGCGTCGAAGTTCTCCTGACGCATGTAAACTTGCGCGAGGACGAGCGCGTAATGCTCGTTGCCCGGCGCGAGCGCGCGTGCGCGGCTTATCATCTTCAGGGCCTCGTCGAGGTTGTCATTCTCCACGAGGTGAACGAACGCGAGCAGGTGATAGCTTTCGGGGAAGTCGGGCTTAAGCTCTATCGCCTTGAGCAGATGCTCGCGCATCTCGCGCGCCACGGCGGCGTCGTAGCCGCCCGCGCGGCCCGACTCGTCCATCCCCTCGCGGCTGAGCGTGTATGCGTAGTAGTAATGCGCGAGGTAGCTGCGCTCGCCCCCGGCGACCGCCTCGCGCAGGTGCGTTTTGGCCTCGTCGAAACGCTTCTGCCGCGTGAGCAGTGTGCCGAGCGAGGCGTACGCCATCGAGAGCTTCGGGTCGAGTTTGAGCGCGCGCTCAAGACGCGCGACGGCCTCGCCGGGACGACCGATGTGCGCGAGCAGGTCGCCGAGATAGCCTTCGGCCTCGGCCTCGGTCAAAGGCGCGGACTGCATGCCGGAGTCGAATTCGAGCTTGCGCTCGAACGTGACGACCTGCCCCCTGAACGAGTTTCGCCCGATGTAGCCCTTCAGCTCTTTCTCCATCGAGGCGATGTCGCTCTGAAAGGCGTCGCCAAACGCTTTCTCGGTCGGCGTGTTTTTGCCGAGCAGGTCAATGAAGCGTCCGAGCTGCGGCAGGCGCTTGCCGTCGTTGCCGAGTATCAGGTAGTGGACGAGCGCCCAAGACTCCGCGTAGAAGAGGCTGCGCGTGTCGTGCTTGTTGCGCTCCAGAGAGTAGTAGTCCACGTCGAAGAGTTGCCTGAGCGGGATGAGCTTCTGCTGGCGCAGGTAGAGCAGATGATTATCAATGAGCCTGCCTAAGAATACCTTTCGGTCGTCGCTTATCTCGAACGTGCTGTAATACTCGGCGAGTCCTTCGTTGAACCACGGCGGCGCGGCGGTCTTGCCCAGCGTGTTGTTGACGAGCAGGTGCGTGTACTCGTGATAGATCGTGCTGTAAGGGTTCTCCGCGCCGCGCTCGGTCGTGAGCGTGATGTAGTTCACCTCCTCGCCCGGCTGGAAGTAGCCCGCGACTTCAATTGGCTTGCCGCTGACGACCGGCTTGAAGGGCTTGTATGCGCTGTCGCTCTTGAAGACGACGACCGTGGTGGGCACGGGCGTCTTAAAGTTCGCGTTCGGGAAAAGACGCGTGAACACGTCGCGGAACTGTTCGAGACGCGTGGCGACCTGCCGAATCTCTTTCTCCGAGGCGTTGCCGACGAGGAAGAAGTTCTGCGAGCGCACGCTCATCCAAGCGTCTTTGGCAGAGGCGGAGTGCGCGGCCAGCAGAAGCAGGCAAAGGCTCGCGGCGAGGCGTTTCATCAGGGGGCGCATGTCTTTCGTTCCTTCCGTGGTGAAGTCGAGAGTAAAGTTTCGCGAAAGCCGGGAGCGCGGGCATCCCTGCCCGCGCTCCCGGCTTTCGTGAGAGGTCTAATCGCGCGCGGAAAGCTCGAACGTCTTGACGACGGGAGCGCTGTAACCGCTCGCGCCGCGATTCTCGACGCTCACGCGCACAGCGCCCGCGACGAAATTCTTCGGCACGCGGACGATGACGGCGTTGCTTGTGAACAGCGAGAAATCGCCCGCGCCGAGCGTCGCGCCGCGCCCTTCCTGCTCAAGCCGCACGCGCAGGAAACGCGGGTTGTAGTCGAAACCGTTCGCGCGAATAGTTATGTAGCGGCTCGCCGGATCGTATTCGGGGAACGGGCGGCCCGCGCTCATCTGCGCCTCGTACATGCGACGCAATTGCGCGAGGTCGTCGCGCGTTGACTCGGCGACGCTGATAAGCTCGGGCGCGAGCGGCTCGGCGACTATCTCGATTGCCACAGGCTCGGTAAGGCCGCCCTCCTGCTCGCCGCGCGCGGGGTTGACTAATCGAACCTGCGCCGCGCCGATAATCTTTTGCGTCGTGCGAGCGATGAGAAGCACGGGCGCGTCCGGCGGCGTGTCGGGCTTGTGAACGACGCTGTTCATTTCGGGCTTCAAGGTGTAGCGCGCGCCGTCCTGCCCCTCGACTACGACTACGACTTTCGACGGGTCGGGGTCGAGCGTGCGACGGTGGTCAACCGAGATCATAAGCGCCTGTCCCGCGCCTAAGCGCCGCGGCGCGACGGCGAGCATGCGCGGCGCTACTTTTTCCGGCGCTTCATACGCGCGCTCGGCGTCCGTGATCGTGACGGGCATCAACACCGCGTCGCCCGTCTGCCCGCCCGCGCGCAGTCGCACCTCCATCTCGGCCTCGCCCGTCGAGAGCTGTTCGGGTATGTCAACTTCCAGAACGTCGCGCGTCGGAAGAAAGCGCACGCCGCCGTTGAAGTTCTCCGTCCGCTTCTCCTGATGAATGACGCGCGCTTCGGCGTCGAAGTATGCGCCGCCCTGTTTGAAGCGGATGAGGATGGCCGCCTCCGCGTCTTCGGGGTCAACGAGCGGGCGGACGTGAATCTCGACCTTCTTCGCGCCGCGCTCGAACCTTAGGCCCGGCCCCTTGAACGGCGTCCCGCGAGGGGGAGGAGGCGGAAGGCTCGCGGGCGCGATGCTCGTGATGGCGACTCCGCCGAGGAG
>DASQLL010000255.1:0-12698 GCA_035630035.1 Pyrinomonadaceae bacterium
CTGGTTCGCGGGCGTGATGACGCGCCGCGCAGCCTCGATGCTGCGGCTTGAGAGGACGCCGCGCGTCTCGACCGCGCCGCACGCGTGGACGAGAGTTCCGCGCGCCCTCGTCGCGAGCGTGCAGAGGTTGTTCATCACCGCGGTCTTCCTGCCGCTCTACGTCGCGGGCTTCGTACTGTTGTGGCGCGCGGGCAGAAGGCGCGCTCTCGTCTTGCTGCTCGCGGTGCCGGTCTATTACCTGTGCGTGCAGTCGGCGCTGCACACGGAGTATCGTTACGTTATGGCGATGCACTATTTTCTTTTCGTGCTGGCGGCGGCAAGCCTTTACGGCGCGGGCCGCATCCTTTGGAAGGGCGCGTCGAAGCTCGCGCCCGCGTCGCGGCGAGGTTGAGCCGGAAGCCGGACATCCAAAGTCGTTAGTGCGGAAGTCGAAGGTGAGTTTATGAAGCGCGCTTTACTTTCTCTACTGTTCGCGGCGGCGGCATCGTCGGTTGCGCTCGGCCAAACTCCGGCGCGCGGCGTCGAGGTCGTGGACAGGATGGTCGCCGTCGTCAACGGCAGGGAGCTGATAACTTATTCAGACCTTCTGTGGCAGCTCGCCTTGCAGCCGGGCGTGCCGCTCGACAGCCCTCGGCAAGAGGATTTGCGACGCGCGCTCGACCTGCTCGTTGACCAGCGGCTCATCGCGCAGGAGGCAGGCAAACTCCCCTCTGTCGCGCCGACCGAGAAGGAGATTGAGGAAGAGCTAAAGCGACTCATCGGCTTCTTCAACCCGCAGTCTGAATTTTATAGTCGTCTGAGCCGCGTCGGGCTGGGCGAGAGTTCGGCGCAACTGCGCGAGATCGTGCAGGAGCGCGTCCGCATACAGAAATATCTCGACTTCCGCTTCCGCTCGTTCACCGTCGTCACGCCGCAGGAGATCGAAGCTTACTACCGCGACGTTTACGTGCCGCGCCGCCGCAGGCAGTCGCCCGGCCAGATCATCCCCGAACTGAAAACGGTGTTCGACGAGCTCAAGAAGGAACTCATCGAGAACAAGATCGAGTCCGACACCGACGACTTCCTCGAAGAGGCGCGCGCCGCCGCGCAGATAACGATTCTGGACGAGACGCTGAGGGGCGGGGGCTAGGGGTCAGGGGTCGGGGGCCGGTAGAAGTTTTTCAGCTTCGACCCTCGATAAGCTCCTCCGTCCGGCCCCTGACCCCCGGCCCCCGGCCCCCATTTTATGTGGCGAAGAGGTAACAAGAGAGCGCAGCGTCCGCGGCTCGGACTCGCGCTGTCGGGCGGCGCGGCGCGCGGCATCGCGCACGTCGGCGTGATGAAAGTTTTCGAGGAGGAGGGCATCCCCGTTGACTTCGTCGCGGGCACGAGCGCGGGCGCGCTCGTCGGCGGCGCGCTCGCGTCGGGGATGACGATTGAAGAGATAGAAGGCATCGGACGTTCTTTGCGCTGGCGCGACCTCGGTCGGATGACGCTGTCGCGCGTCGGCGTGCAGTCGAGCGCGCGCATGGAGGAGTACATACGCGAGCGATTCCCCGTGACGCGGTTCGAGCAGATGCCGATTCCTTTCGCGGCGGTCGCCACAGACCTGCACACGGGCGGCGCTGTCGTCATGCGCGACGAGGGCGACGTGGCCTTCGCCATACGCGCGAGCTGCGCGCTGCCCGGATGGTACGTGCCTGCGGTGGACGAGACGGGGCGTCAGCTCGTTGACGGCGGGCTGGTCGCCAACCTGCCCGCATCAGTCGCTCGCTCGCTCGGCGCGGATGTCGTCGTCGCCGTTGACGTGAACTACGAGGGCGCGAAGTTCCTCGGCTCGCCCGCCTCCATCCTCGGCGTGCTGCTCCAATCGTTCATCGTCGTGCAGCGCACGGCGGTCGAGTACCAGCGACAGATCGCGGACGTTTGCATCAGCCCGCTCGTGGGCCACATTCGCTGGGACGAGATGGAGCGCGCAGACGAGTTCATCGCAGCAGGCATAGAGGCCGCGCGCGCAGCACTCCCCACGATACGCGAACTGCTCGAACCACAGCCCGCCGAAGAGCCGAGCTGGTTTCACCTGCGCCGCTCGCGCGACAAGCACACGGCGAAAGACTGAGCGCGCCTTAGCGGGCAGGTGTGCTTTAGTCGGAAACGCGACCGTAAGGGAGCGTGTCTTAGGGGCTTGAACTAAGACACGCTCCCTTACGGTCGCGTTTCCGCGTTGAACTCTGTGCACGTGCCTCATTTCAAAACGCGAATCCAATCTGTCGCGCCCGCGGCCTTGTACGGAAAGCGGGCGAGGCCGTGCCGCCGCGTCGTCGTGCGCGGTCGGCTTCCGAACTTTTAAGTTGTTAACAAAGTGCAGCTTAGGGAGCGCGGAAGGCGTTGGTCTGAGCGCATCATCGTCGTCGGCATGCACGTTGCACTGTCGGCGTGCGAGCCTACAGTTTTTTGCAAGGGGGAAAAGCGTTATGAGGGAGATGGCTGACAATTTTATGAAGCTCCTCGCGATCATCATGATCACGATCACGCTCGCGGTTTCGACGGCGGCGATCTCTTTGATGTTCGGCTGAGGCGCCCAGCATCGGTCGCGGAGGTTTCAAGCGCAGGCTCTCCCTATGCCTCCTGATGGATTTTCTGGAACGAGAAAGTGACTCGGATTAGTCGTTTACTGCAAACACACGGACGGAAGTTGAAAAGGCTCGAACCGGGCACGCGCCTGAGTGCGACCCCGCGCGGCTCGGTGTCGCACGCGGTCGAAAATAAAGAATGGCTACCGAATTCATAGCGGCACGCGGTCGGCGGCGACTGACGCGCATCAAGCCTGCAAGCGTCTTCGTCCGCACGCGCTCGCGCCGCGCGCTTCTGCTCTCGCGTGCGCTGCGCGTATTCGGCGCGCTCATTCTCGTCTCCGTCATCTCAGTCACGGCCACGTTCGCATACCTCTACTCGCACTATTCAAAAATCGTTGACCGACGCCTCGCCGCAGGCTACCTGACGACCCGCGCCGGAATCTACGCCGCGCCGCGCGTGCTGCGCCGAGGCCAGAAGCTCACGCCCGCGCGACTGGCCGAGGCTCTACGTCGCGCGGGCTACGTTGACGGCGAGGCGAGCCGCGTTTGGAACGGACGCTTCCGAGAGGGCGATGGCGGCATCGAGATTTTGCCCAATGGCGCGGACGAGGCGAGCGCGGCGCAGGCGTTCGGCGTCGTGCGCGTCGGGTTCGACAGGCGCGGGCAGGAGGTTGATTCGATAACGGGCGACGGCGTGCGGCTCGACTCCTTCACGCTCGAACCTGAGCCGCTCACGGGCGACGCGGGCGAGAAGACCGCGGAGCATGCCGCGCTCTCTTACGCGGACGTGCCGCCCGTGCTTACGCGCGCGATTCTCTCAATCGAAGACCGTAGATTTTTTGAGCACGGCCCGCTTGACCTTCGAGGGCTAGCGCGCGCCGCCTTGAGTTGGGGCAGCGAGGATCAGGACTTCAAACAGGGCGGCTCGACCATCACGCAGCAGCTCGTCAAGAACACGTACCTGACGCCGGAGCGCACGCTCAGGCGTAAGCTGCACGAGGCCGCGCTCGCCTCCGTCATCGAGCGGCGCATGTCCAAGCAGGACATCTTCGCGCTCTACTGCAACGAAATTTATCTTGGGCAGCGCGGCTCAATCGCCGTGCGCGGCATTCGTCAAGCGGCGCGCGTGTTCTTCGGCAAGGAGCTGAAAGACCTCTCGCTCGCGGAGGCTGCGACCGTCGCGGGGATGATTCAGAGTCCGGGCCGCTACGCGCCCGACCGCCACCCCGAAAACGCGAAGGTGCGCCGCAACACGGTGCTGGCCGCGATGCTGCGCGACGGCGCAATCTCGAAAGAAGACGCGCGCGCCGCAGCCGACGAGCCTGTGAGCGTCGCACGCCTTGAGCGCGCCGACGCAATCGCGCCCTACTTCATTGACTACGCAAACCGCGTCGCCGAATCGCGCCTCTCGCCGTCGGCGTCCGAGTCGCAGCAGAGCCTTCGCGTCTACACGACGCTCGACCTTGAGCTTCAGCAGATCGCGGAAGAGGCCATCGCGGGTCAGCTCGCGCGCCTCGAAAAAGTTTTTAAGGGACGCAAGCGACCGCAGGCCGCGCTCGTCGCGCTCGACCCGAAGACGGGGCAGGTGCTGGCGATGGTCGGCGGCGACTCTTACGCCGATTCGCAACTCAATCGCGCGACCGACGCGCGTCGTCAACCCGGCTCGGTCTTCAAACCCGTCGTCTACGCCGCCGCGATGGAGAGCGGCATCTCGCCGCTCACGCTCTCGACGGACGCGCCGCGCGAGTTCACATACGACCTGCGCTCGAAGTACAGGCCCGCGAATTACGGCGGCGGCTTTTCGATGCGCGACGTGACGATGCGGACGGGACTCGTGCGCTCGCTCAACGTCGTCACGGTTGACACGGCGTTGAGGACGGGCCTGACGCGCGTCGCCACGCTCGCCGAACAGTTGGGGCTGCCCAAGCCGCAAGCCTACCCTTCGCTCGCGCTCGGCACGACCGAGGCGACGCCGCTCGAAGTCGCGACCGCCTACACGGCCTTCGCCTCCGGCGGTCGCGTCGCGCGTCCGAACCCGCTCGTGCGTGTGAATAGAACCAACGGCGCGCAGCCGCTCGAAGATACCTTCGTCGCCGCCGAACAGGTCTTGAAGCCTGCGACCGCATACATGCTGACCGACATGCTTTCGGACGTGATTGACCGCGGCACTGCGCGTGCGGCGCGCGGAGCGTTCAAGGGCTTGGCCGTCGCTGGCAAGACCGGCACGTCGCGCGACGGATGGTTCGCGGGCTACACGCCCAACCTTGTGTGCGTCGTATGGATCGGCTTCGACGACGGAAGCGAATTGAATCTCACGGGCGCGGACTCTGCGCTGCCTGCGTGGGCCGAGTTCGTGCGCCGCGCGGTCGAGTTGCGCCCTGAGCTTGGCGGCAAAGAGTTCGCGCGACCGGCTTCGGTTGCGACCGTCGAGATAGACCCCGAAACGGGACTGCTCGCCGCCGCTTCGTGCCCGCAGCGCGAAACGGTAGCCGTTGGGGCCGCCTTTGTGCCTGACCATGAATGCTCGCTGCACGGCGACCCTTGGGGCGTCCACGCGCTCGCCGAAGCGATTGCCGCCGACGCCGAGGCCGCGTCTGAGCAACTGGAAGCAACTGCCGCGGTGGACTTCGAGGAAGGCGAACGAGCGTCTGCATCGCCCGCGGCCCACGGGACTCGCGCCGCGCCGGGCGCGCGTCTGGTCGAGGCGGCTGTTAAAGAAGAGATACCGCTTCGCTCGCCGGGCCGCACCACGCAGGTCGTCATCGGTCGCGACGGTCGCCGCCGTCTGACGAACGACATGCAGGTCGCGCCGAAGGGCGCGGACGACTGGCAGGATTGATGATCGAAGGCGAGCAGGGCGCGGCAAGAGGGCGGGGCAATGTCAACATAGTCCCGCCCTCCGACTTTGGCGCGGGATGAACGATAAGAAGCAGCTTTCATGAGCGCTTCCATTGCGTAGACCAATCATCGAAATCAACAATTTCTTAGTTTGACGAGCTAGGCTGAAAAGATTATTTTGAATGTATGAAAGTCGAAGCTTCCATTACCGTAGATAAGGATTTGCTTGAAGCTGTTGATAAACTGTCTGGAAAAGATAAAAATCGGTCAGAGTTTATCGAGGCAGCAATACAAGCTTACATTGCTCAGATTGCTCGTCACAAACGGAACGCTAAAGACCTCGACATCATCAACGAGCGCGCGGATGATTTGAATGAAGAAGCATTAGATGTTCTTGATTATCAGGTGGCTTTGTGAACCGAGGCGATCTTTATCGTGTTTACAAACCTTCTACCAGAGACCCGAAGAAGTTCAGAGTCTTTGTGGTTGTAAGTCGCCCGGTCCTCATAGACTCACGTTTTTCTACGGTCATTTGTGCGCCTGTTTATTCATCACATCACGGGTTATCTACACAAGTGCTCATTGGTATTGATGAAGGAATGAAACATGAGAGTAGTATCCATTGTGATGAGCTTGTGAGTTTGCCAAAATCAGTTCTAACAAATTATGTTGGAACGCTGTCCGCTGAGAAGCTTGAAGAACTAAACAAAGCGGTACGAATCGCTCTGGATATTCGAGATTAGTTTTAACCAATGTCATTTTTTATTACTCTGATAATCCCAGATACTCCAATCCAATTCATTTGCAGGTATTCCTAAATCTTTCGCAACTCTCTCAAGCACATCTACCGACTCCCTATCAGATAAGGTGCGTTTAGTGATTCCCGTAAGGAATTTTCTTACGTTGCTATCTGGCTTGATTGTAGGAACACCCTGTCGCATCACTAGCCATTTATAGATGGCAAAAGCAAGTCCTTTAATTTTACCTCTGAAGTCGCGGTCGAAATCACTCTCTTTCGCCCACCGACGCAAACTTTCTTGATCGGTAACGCCAACGGAATCGAAATAAGCAAGTAGCTCGCGTAACTGCTGCAATCGAGTCCAATACTTGTATCCCCATAAATATTGAGCTGCGGCAACATTGCCCTCCTTAGTATTAGGATATTTGGCTAAGAAATTAGCAATGTCGGCGCGGGTTCTGATTCTATGCCGAATGATTCTCTTTATAATGTCTCTCAGCATTAGCTAAAGTTGGGCGTTGCATTTGATAATCGAGAACAGTTGAAAACAGATTCATGATGAAATCGTTTTCAAGATAATTGTTGATAGTACGCGGAAGGACGCGGCAAGCATTCGAAATTTGTTGATACTCGGTCTCTGTAACCATTCTCAAACTCCTGTGGAATTACTCATTCATATACCGTTGGGTTGAGTCGCTACTCAACTCGCCGCTCGAAAATCACCTGAGCGACGGCATGCTCGGAGGTGTGCGAGAGCGAGAGGTGCGCGTGCGTCGCGTTCATCGCGTCGAAGAGTTCGCGCGCGTGGCCGTGGAGTTGGAGCGAGGGAGCGCCCTGTTCGCTTGAGGCGACTTCGATGTCGTGCCAGGAGAGGCCGTCGCGCCAGCCCGTCCGGAGCGCCTTGAAGGCGGCCTCTTTGGCGGCGAAGCGCGCGGCGTAGTGCTGCACGGCGACCGCGCCGCGCGAGTCGCAGTAGGCGCGCTCGGCTTCGGTGAAGACGCGCTCGCGGAAGCGCGGGGTGCGCGCGAGGACTTCACGCACGCGCCCGATTTCGATAATGTCTATGCCGATGGAGACGATCACGACTGAAACCGAACTCGAACGCGCAGGCTTCGTCTGGCGCGAAAGTAAAGAGGGCGTGCGCGCGCTCGTGTGCGCGCCGCTCGAACAGGACGGCTTCCCGAACGCCTTCTCGACGCGCGGCGGCGGCGTCAGCCCCTACCCCGAAGGCTCGCTCAACCTCGCGGGCTTCGACGAAGACCCGGCTGAGAACATTCGCGAGAACCGACGCCGCTTCACATCCTTGCTTGGAACGGGCTGGACGCTCGCCGCGTGCTGGCAGGTTCACGGCTCGGACGTGCGCGTCGTGCGCGACGCGACCGACGCGCAATCCGAGAGCGAACGCTGCGACGCTCTCGTTACAGGCGCGGCGCGCGTGTTGCTCGGCGTCAAGACCGCCGACTGCGTGCCCATTCTTTTGGCCGACCAGAGGCGCGGGGCGTGCGCCGCAGTCCACGCGGGCTGGCGCGGAACGCTCGCCGAGGTTGTGCTACGCGCGCTCGCGGCGATGCACGAAGAGTTCGGGACTCATGCGCGGGACGTTCGCGCATCAATCGGCCCCGCCGCGCGCGGCTGCTGCTACGAGGTCGGCGCGGAAGTCGTCGAAGCGTTCCGCGCGAAGTTCACCTACGCCGAAACTCTCTTCACCGACACGCGCGAAGGACACGCGCTCGCCGACATTCAAAAAGCTAATCGTGAACAACTCGTAGATGCCGGGGTCGCCGCGGAGCGTATCCACACGCTGCCGCTCTGCACGATCTGCCGCCCTGACCTCTTCTTCTCATACCGCCGCGACAAGAAACTTCACGGTCGGACGGGGCGGCTTCTGTCGGTCATCGGACGAAAATGATCGAGTCAGAAACGCGACCGTAAGGGAGCGTGTCCCGATGCGACATGCGACACGCTCCCTTACGGTCGCGTTTCCGACTCTATTTTCTTCTTCGACCGCCGCCGCCGAAGTATTGCGCGTTGATGCGGTTGATGGGGTGGTCGCGCCCGACGATTGCGATGGGCAGCACAAGCTCGCGCGTCGCGGGCGGGAAGCAGACCTCGTCGTTGCAGCTCTGGAAGCGCACGCTGACGCGTATGCGCGCGACGCCCATCTCGTAGCCGGCGGGCACGGTCACGTTGAA
This sequence comes from Pyrinomonadaceae bacterium, assembly GCA_035630035.1. GTDB lineage: Bacteria > Acidobacteriota > Blastocatellia > Pyrinomonadales > Pyrinomonadaceae > QHXN01. Next base: position 8,325 of record DASQLL010000255.1, read on the forward strand.
GCGCGCGATGGCGCGTCCCTCGTAGACGGCAAGACGCTCTTCGGGCGCGCTCTCGCCGAAGCGGAAGGTGCGGACTTGCGCGCGCGGGTACGTGAGGGGCGTGACCTTCAGGCCGCGCGGCGGCTCGACCTTGATGACGGTCGGCACCGCGTACTTACCGAGCGGGCGGTTCGAGTTGACGTGCAGCCCACGGGGTATGTCCAACACGATGGCCGCCTGAAACGTGCTGCCCTGTTGCGCCGGGTCAACCGAGAAGAAGCCGTTGATGCCGATGTTGTTGGCTTGCGGCGCAGGCTCTATGCGCGAGACGCCGAGCGCGGCGTTCATCGTCGCGGGCGTCGAGGGCGCGGAGCTTACGGCGAGCAGTAGAAGAAGAAAAGCTGCGAGTCGGGTGTTGTTTCTTCGATTCATTTCAAGTCAGTCTCAATCGGAAAAAATAGATGCGAGTCAAGATAACTGATGAAGCGTCGGCCCCGCTGCGTTGCTTGCTCCGCGCGCGGCAAGCTGTCCGCAGGCGGCGTAGATGTCGCGCCCGCGCGGGCGTCGGACGAAGGCGCGCACGCCTTTCGATTCGAGAATCGCCTTGAAAGCCTCGACGCGCTCCTCCGGCGAAGGCCGGTAGGGCAGCTCGTCCGCGGGGTTGTGCGGGATGAGGTTGACCTTCGCGCGAAGCTCATGGCGGTTGAGAAGGTTTGCGAGCTGGCGCGCGTGCTCGTCCGAGTCGTTGACGCCGTCGAGCAGGACGTACTCGAACGTAAAACGCTCGCCCGGCCTTAAAGACTCCTCAAACTCCTTGCACGCGGCGAGAAGCTCCCGAAGCGGCCAGCGCTTGTTGATTGGCATCAACTTGTCGCGCAGCTCGTCGGTCGGCGCGGCGAGCGAGATTGCGAGGTGCGGTCGGTCTGGAATGCTTGCAAGCTCTCTGATCTTCGGCACGACTCCGGCGGTCGAGACCGTGACGCGGTTCGGGACGATGTGGAGGCCGTCCCGCTCAGCCATTATCCGCAGAGCCTTCATCAACGGCTCGAACGCGAGGAAAGGCTCGCCCGCGCCCATCGCGACGAGGTTCGTGCCGCGCGGCGTGCGCGCGCCGACGCCGTATGCGTCGTTCAGTGCGATGATAATCTGCTCGACCATCTCGCCCGCGTCGAGCGTGCGAAGCAGACCGAGCTTGGCCGTCAGGCAAAAGTCGCATTGGAGCGGGCATCCCGACTGCGAAGAGAAACAGATGGTGTCGCGCCGCTCTTCGGGGATGAAGACGGTCTCGACGGGAAGGCCGTCGTGCGTCTTCAAAAGGTAACGCCGCGTGCCGTCCTCCGCGACGTAGCGCGACTCGATTTTGAGCGTCGAGCTGGTCGCCGTTTCCGCGAGCCGCGCGCGAAACTCTTTCGGAAGATCGGTCATATCGTCGAATGAGCGCAGACGCCTGCGGTGCAGCGCGCCGAATATCTGGCGAGCGCGGTACGCAGGCTCGCCCGAAGCCGAGACGTAGCTCTCTAGTTCCTGCTTCGACATGCCCGTCAGATGCAACCGCTTTTCCATCGCGCATATTTTAACACCCGCGCCGCGCACGCCCCAGCCGCGCGCCTTCACGTTTTCGCGCGATTAGTTTTACTATGTCGGCGATGACTCAAATCGGGCGACTACTACTGATGCTTATGCTCGCGTCGCTCGCCGCGTCGCTCGCGGGGTGCGGCGCGCGCGCGGGCGCGTCACAGAATCGGAGTGCGGCTTCCGTGCAAGCCGTTCAGGAGACGGATTCGCGGCAGAAGCCGGGGCTGTCGAGCGGCTCGCCGTTCTTGGACAAACTGGTCGAGGCGGCAATCGAGCGGACGACGCACGAGGTTCGCTACGACGCGACCTACTTCAAGATTGAATATCCGGGCGGCGACGTGCCCGCCGAGGTCGGCGTCTGCACCGACGAGGTCATACGCTCGTACCGCGTGGTCGGCGTTGATTTGCAGAAAGAAGTTCACGAGGACATGGCCGCGAACTTCAGCGCGTACCCGCGCACGTGGGGTCTCAAGAAGACGGACAAAAACATTGACCACCGGCGCGTGCCGAACCTTATGGTCTTCTTCGCGCGGCAGGGCGCAGGGCTTCCCGTAACGCAGGACGCGCGCGACTACAAGCCGGGCGACGTTGTGACTTGGGACTTGGGCGGCGGGCTGACGCATATAGGCATCGTCGTCAACGTCGCTTCGGACGCGGACGCGAGTCGCTTGCAGATAGTCCACAACATCGGCGCGGGGCCGAAGATGGAGGACGTTCTGTTCGGCTGGAAGATAACGGGGCACTACCGCTACACGGGGCCGAAAGAAGGGCAAAAGTAAAAAGGTAAAAGGCAAAAGAAAGAAACAGCCGATTGAGAGAAAGGCAACAGCTTATCTTTCTCTTTAGCCTTTTACCTTTTTACTTTTGCCTTCACAAGGGAGAGGTAGATGACAGTCACGCTGAGAGACGTTGACAGGGAGAATTTCAAGCGCTGCGTCAAACTCGAAGTGCGCGAGGATCAGAAGAACTTCGTCGCGTCGAACGTATATTCAATCGCGCAGTCGAAGGTGGAGCCGACTTTCGCGACGCAGGCCGTCTACGACGGCGACGAGATGGTGGGGTTCGTCATGTACGGCTACGACACGGACGACGACTGCTACTGTATCGCGCGCGTGATGATTGACAAGAATCATCAGGGCAAGGGCTACGGCAGGGCCGCGATGGAGGAGGTCGTCCGAAGATTGCGCGAGACTCCCGACTGCCGCGAGGTCGCTTTGAGCATCGAGCCTGAGAACGAGGTCGCGGAGCGGCTTTACGAGAGCCTCGGTTTCAAGAAGACGGGCGAGGTCGTGCAGGGCGAAGTAGCCATGCGCCTCAAGTTCGATTAATGGCTGAAGACAAATTCAATCTCGAAACATACGGTTGGGACGACTTCTTCGCCGAAGGCTTCGCGCCTTACGCCGCCGAAGGGTTCGAGGCGGGGCGCGTCTTCCTACAGCACAACCGGATTTACATGCTCTACACGGCGTTGGGCGAGACCGTGGCCGAGGCGACCGGAAGGCTTCGCTACAACGCGCGCGGCGCGGAGGATTTTCCAGCCGTGGGCGACTGGGCCGCCATACGCCGCACGGCGGGCGAGGACAAGTCGAAGATTCACGAAGTCCTGCCGCGCCGAAGCAAGTTCTCGCGCAAGGCCGCGGGGCGCGAGACCGAGGAGCAGATAGTCGCCGCAAACGTTGACACGGTCTTTCTCGTCATGGGACTCGACAACGACTACAACCCGCGCCGCGCCGAACGCTACCTGATCATGGCTTGGGAGAGCGGCGCGCAGCCCGTCGTCGTCCTCAACAAAGCAGACCTCGTCGAAGACGCCGAAGAGTTGAGAGGCGAGATCGAGCTTGTCGCGCCCGGCGCGCCCGTGCTTTTCCTGAGCGCGAAGCGCGGCGAAGGCATCGAGCAGCTTATGCCGTACATTACTCGCGGGCGGACGGTCGCGCTGATGGGTTCTTCCGGCGTCGGCAAGTCCACAATCGTCAACCGTCTGCTCGGCGGAGAGGTGCAGCGCATACAGGAGGTGCGCGTGGGCGATGACCGTGGCCGTCACACGACTACGCACCGCGAGCTGTTCCTGCTGGAGGGCGGCGGACTCGTACTCGACACGCCGGGGATGCGCGAGCTTCAACTGCTCGTTAGCGAGAAGGGTTTGCGCGAGACCTTCGAGGACATCGAGGAGGTCGCGGGCGAGTGTCGCTTCAGCGACTGCCGCCACGAGGGCGAGCCGGACTGCGCGATTCGCGCGGCGTTGGAGTCGGGCGCGCTCGACGCCGAACGCTACGCAAACTATCGCAAGATGGGGGCCGAGATGCGCCACACGGCCACGTTGCTGGATCAGCGCAAGTCGCAGGAAGAGAAGGCGCGCGTCAAGCGCATCCACCGCGCATTCAACCAGATAAAAAACAGGAAAAGCTGACGGGGAGACGGGGAGACGAGGCGACAGGGAGAAGGGGAGACGGGGTGACGGGGTGACGGGGAGATAGGATACGCCGCGCGCATCAAATCTCCCCGTCACCCCGTCTCTTTGTCTCCCCGTCTGTCTTTACTACTTCATACCGCCGCCGCCGCCCACGGTCTGCGTGGCCGGACGGCCTTCGGAGTCAACGAAGGTGATGCGGTCGTTGAAGCCTTCGAGCGAGCGAAGGCTCTCCTCGATTGCCTTTCGGTCGCCGACGATGACGACGGCCATGCGGTCGGGCGTCAGGTATCGGTTGGCGACGCGGTTGATGTCTTCGAGCGTGATGGCTTGGATGCGCTCGATGTAGCTGTTGAAGTACGTGTCGGGCAGGTCGTATGTGACGACCGACTCGAGCCGGTTAGAAATCT
>DASQLL010000256.1:0-6622 GCA_035630035.1 Pyrinomonadaceae bacterium
CTTCGAGCGAACCGCCACCCTGTAGCGTCCGCGCTCGCTCGACCGCCGATCTTTCAACCGCCGATTCGTTTTCCGACCTTTCGGCTTTCGCCAAGTCCGACGTGCTGCTCCCGTTCCCGTTCGCGGCTGCCGCGTGCGCCTTCTCTTCGGCGGCCTCGGTCTCCGCGCCCGCGCCAGTCGCGTCTTTAGTTTTCCGGCTCTTCCCCGTCGGCGTTTCGGCGTGCGGCGAGTCCTTCGCTTGAAGCGGAGCGCGCGCAAGCAGCCGCGCCGAATCGGCGACGCGCCCGGTGAGTTCTTCGAGGTCGTGACTGGCCGCGAAGATTACGTTCTGGAAGAGGTCGGACGAAAGCAGCTCGTTCAGATCGCCCGTGCGTATGCGCTCGGCCAGCGCGCGGTAATCCGCGACGCGCAGGAAGCACCGACCGCCGATGACCGCGAGCGTCTTTTCCTTCTCTAACTGGACGGGCATCGTGAAGCAGTGGAGTCCCGCGTGGCAGCGATAATGCACGGCCTCGCCGGCCTCGGTCGCGCGGAAGAATGCTTCGCCGCAGTCCGGCTGGCAGAGATGCGCGTGCGTCGGTGAAGTTTGGAACGCCTGACAGATTGAGTTGTTGTTTGAGACGACGAGAGAAGGCGGCTGGCGTCCCTCGACAAGAAGTAGCGAGAGGCCCGAAGTCGCGGCGAGTTCCTTCTGCGCTTCAACCCACTCCGCGTGGATGTCGGCGGAAGGCGCATGCTGCGGAGCATGGTCTGAGGCCGGGGCGCTTTTGTCCATTAAGAGTTGGGGCACTTTCGTCGGACTCGTAATGCGGGTGGAAGGCGGTTCGGCTCGTGAGCGAACGAACGATGCGCCCCGCGCGTGCGCTCGCCCTCAGGGAGGAGATTGGCGCGCTACGAAGGCAGAGGCCCTCCAACCGCAGTATATTTGTCCGCACGTGAACTAACAAGCGTTTTCTGGACATAAAGCCCCACAGGCACGCGTTTAGGGGGACTTCATCCATGCCACGCTTGTATACACTACGAATAACGAGAGATTTTCACTGCGCGATGATTCGACCCGTGCCGCGCAGGCCCGGAGCATCATTCGGCGCAACCTTCTCAATATGGGGCTGTTCGGGGCTGATACGGATGCAAGCCGCGAAGTGATTCGGCTTTATCTCTGCGAGAGGGGGCACGACCTCTTTGCACGCCTCGATTGCCCACGGGCAGCGCGTGTGAAAGCGACAGCCCGCCGGAGGGTTAATCGGCGAGGGCACGTCGCCCTGCAAGACTATGCGTTTGCGCGTCGCCTCGATTTCGGGGTCGGGGACTGGCACCGCCGAGATGAGAGCCTTCGTGTAAGGCATAAGGGGGTCGCGGTATATGACCTTCGCGTCGGCAAGCTCGACGAACTTGCCGAGATACATCACGACCACTCGATCCGAGACGTGGCGTATGGCGCGCAGGTCGTGCGAGATAAAGAGGTACGTGAGATTGCGCTCGCGCTGAAGCCGCTCCATCAGATTCATTATCTGCGCCTGAATGGATACGTCGAGCGCGGATATAGGCTCGTCCGCGACTATGAAATCGGGGTCGGCGGAGAGAGCGCGCGCGATGCCTATGCGCTGCCGCTGCCCGCCGGAAAACTCGTGCGGGTAGCGTTTGAGGAAGCGAGGGCTTAAGCCTACGGTCTGCATCAAGTCGCGCACGCGCGCATCTCGCTCAGTGCCGCGCGCGAGTCCGAACGTGTCGAGCGGCTCGCCGATAATCTGCGCGACCGTCATGCGCGGGTTGAGGCTCGCGTATGGGTCTTGGAAAATCATCTGAAGATGACGACGGTGCTTTCTCAACTCTCCCTTCGAGAGATGCGCGAGGTCGTGGCCTCGGAAAAGCGCGTGTCCGCTCGTCGGCTCGATCAGACGCAAGAGAGCGCGGCCCAACGTTGACTTGCCGCAGCCCGACTCGCCGACAAGCCCAAGCGTCTCGCCGGGGAAGATGTCTATCGAGACGCCGTCAACGGCCTTGACGACGCGCTTGACGGGCGAGCCGCCGATGAGTTTGTCGAAGGCCGTGCCGCCGCCGAGGTCGAAGTGTACCTTGAAGTCGCGTATAGAGATGAGCGGCTCGCCCGTGTCCGTGGGCATCAAAGGCTTTTGCTGATGTGTCCCATGTACTCCACCCATCGTCATTGGCTCGTGCCCCCCTGCGAAGGATTCTCGAACGCGTCAAGGCTTTCAGGGCTTTCGGACGGAAGGGCGTCCGCGCCCGCCACAGCCGACTCGTCGCGCTCGCGCCTTTCGGCGAGCGACGCGGCGTAGACCTCTTCGGCAAAATGGCAGAGCGAGAAATGCTCGGCGTTCAACTTCACGAACGGGGGGAAGTCGCGCCGGCAAATATCCTCCACGCGGTAGCAACGCTCGGCGAACGGGCAGCCGGGCGGAAGGTGCGCCACGTCGGGCGGCAAGCCCGGTATCTGGTAAAGCTCAGTCCCCTCTTCGTGCGCGGGGTCGGGGACGGATTTGAGCAGCCCTTTCGTGTACGGGTTGCCGGGCGCTGCGAACAACTCGTGCGTCGGCGCTTGCTCGAAGACTTTGCCCGCGTACATCACGATGATGTCGTCGGTCATGCCCGCGACGACGCCGAGGTCGTGCGTGATGAGTATGACGGAAGTCCCCGTATCAACTTTGAGCTTTTTGATAAGCTCAAGAATTTGCGCCTGAATCGTCACGTCGAGCGCGGTCGTCGGCTCGTCGGCGATGAGCAGTTCCGGCTCGCACGCGAGCGCCATCGCGATCATCACGCGATGCCGCATGCCGCCCGAAAACTCGTGCGGGTAGCTGTCAACGCGCGAGCGCGCTTCGGGGATGCCCACGGTCTCAAGCATCTTTATCGCGTGCTCGTACGCCTGCTCTTTCGTGTGGCCGAGGTGCAGGCGCGTAATCTCCATCAACTGTTTGGAGATTCGCATGAAGGGGTTAAGCGAGGTCATCGGGTCTTGGAAAATCATACTGATGCGCTTGCCCCGAATCCGTCGCACATCTTCGGGCGGTAGGCTCATGATGTCCTGCCCGTGGAAGATGACCTCGCCCGAAACTATTTTTCCCGGCGGACTTGGGATGAGACGGATGATGGAGAGGTTCGTGACGGACTTGCCCGACCCCGACTCGCCGACGATGCCCAGCGTCTCGCCGCGCTTCAGGTTGAAGCTCACGCCGTCAACGGCCTTGACCATGCCGTCCTCGGTCTCGAAGTACGTCCGAAGGTCTCTGACTGAAAGTAGATTGCCGTTCTGGCTGCTCATAGGTGTCAGTAAATGGTGAATGGTAAATGGTAAATGGTGATTGAGTATCACTCAGGTTGAATGACAAATGTGCGAGTCGAAAATCACTCAACAACTATTTACCATTCACCATTTACCATTTACGGCTTTTAAAACTTCCGCATCTGCGGGTCGAGCGCGTCGCGCAGTCCGTCGCCGAGGAAGTTGAGCGAAAAAAGCGTCAGCGCCATCGTCACGCCGGGGAAGATTAGCTGCCACGGGAAGATGGCGATGTTCTGGATGCCGTCGTTAGCAAGGCTTCCCCAAGACGCGAGCGGGGCCTGCACGCCGAGGCCGAGGAAGGACAGGAACGCCTCCGACAACATGACCGAGGGGATCGTGAGCGTCGCGTAGACGATGACGGGGCCGAGCGCGTTCGGGACGAGGTGGCGGAAGATTATCTTCGGCGTCGTGACGCCCGTGGCGCGCGCCGCCAGCACGAATTCCTGATTCTTGAGCGATATCACCTGCCCACGAACGATGCGCGCCATCGTCAGCCACGAGACCGCGCCGAGCGCGGTGAACAGGAGGAAGAGCTGGCCCAGAGGCGTCTGGCTGGCGAAGAACGCGAGCAGGACGATGACGATCATCATATACGGGATGGCGTACAGCACGTCCACGATACGCATCAACACGTCGTCCACCTTGCCGCCTATGTAACCGGCGGTCGCCCCCCACGTGATTCCGATGATGAGCGAAACGATGGTCGAGATGATGCCGACCATCAGCGAGATGCGACCGCCCAGAAGGACGCGCGCCAGCATGTCGCGCCCCGCGCTGTCCGTCCCCATCGGGTGCGTCCACGAAAAGCTCCCGTCGGGCGCGGTGAAGGGCGGGTAGGATTGCGTGTTGTCGGGCGGGATGTAGTCATATGTGAAGCCAGTCGTCGCCTTGATGATGGCCGGGCCGATTATCACTGCGAGGGCGATGAGGACGACGACTACCATGCCGAAGACGGCCAGCTTGTTCTTCAACAGTCGCTTCCAAGCATCCTTCCAGAGCGACGTGCCCGCGACCGCGCGCACGCCCTCGCCTGCGGTACGCACGTCGCCCTCGCCGACGGCGAATTCGGGCGCGGTGTGAATCTCGTCGCCCTCGCGCGCGCGTATGGGCGGAGCCTGCGGCGTGCCGCGCGGCGTGAGCGCGGGCTGCTTGCTGTCGTGCGCTACCTGCGAGCGGCCTTCTTCGGTCGGAACTTTCGGCGTTCGTTCTTCCTTCATGGCTTCAGTACCTGATGCGCGGGTCAATGAACCCGTAGGCGATGTCAACGAGCAGGTTGAAGATCAGAATCATTATCGAGATGAACGCCACGATGCCGATGATGAGCGGCTCGTCGCGGTTCAGGTTGGCGTTGATGAAGTAGTTGCCGAGGCCCGGCATGGCGAAGATGCGCTCGACAACGACCGTCCCTGTAACGAGGAAGGCGAGCGCGGGGCCGGTGAAGGAAACGACTGGCAGCAGCCCTCCGCGCAGCGCGTGGCGAAAGACCACGTCGCGCTCCTTAAGCCCCTTCGACCGCGCCGTGCGTATGTAGTCCGAGCGCAAAACTTCGAGCATACCGGAGCGTGTCAGGCGCGCAATGTAGGCCATATAGACCGCGGAGAGCGTCAGCACGGGCAGGACTATATTCCAGCTAGGAAAACCTCCCCAGCGCGCGGGGGGCAGCCAGTAGAACGAGAGCGCGAAGATGAGAACGAGTATGGGGCCTAGCACGAAGTTCGGAAGAGAGATACCGAGCATCGCAAGCCCCATCGAGGCGTAGTCGAGGCGCGAGTTCTGCCGGAGCGCGGCGAGCGTCCCTGCCGCGACGCCGACGACGAGCGCGAGCAGGTATGCAAGGATGCCGAGCGTGGCCGAGACAGGGAGCGTGCGCTTCAGTATCTCGTTGACCGACTCGCTCTCGTACTTGAGCGAGTTGCCGAAGTCCAGCCGGATGATGTTCGACATCATCCGCCCGTACTGCACGTACCACGGCTTATCCAGCCCGTATCTTTCGCGCAGGTTCTTCTCGATGGCCGCCGGCAGCTTCTTCTCGCCCGTGTAGAAGTTGCCCGGCGCAAGTCTGATGAGCGCCCACGTGATGGTGACGACGATAAGCACCATCGGGACGGTGACGATCAGGCGTCGGATGATGAAACGAAACATGGCCTTTCGACTCCTCGTGTCAGTCGGCGAGCGCATCGCCCGTCATGTCGGGCACGCCCTTGTCCCACTTTGCGCGATCTTGTTCGATGTAGACGTACTTCCATGCGTGGAGCGTGCCGGGGTTCGGGTACATGCCCTTGACGTAGGGCTTCTTCATCCAGCTCGTCGAGGGCGTGACGAGCGGGATGACGGGCTGCGCGTCGAGCAGGAAGGCTTCGGCCTTCGCAAGCATCTCGTAGCGCTTCGCCTGATCCGGCTCGCTGTTGGCCGCCTTCAACATCTTAGCGTACTCCGGCACGAACCAGCCCGTGCCGTTGTCGCCGCCGAGCTGCCCGAACAGAGAGAGGAAGGTGTACGGGTCCATGTAGTCGCCGACCCAGCCAGAGCGCGCGAAGCCTTTGTACTCAAGTTTCGAGCGCATGTTGAGAAAGGTCTTCCACTCGACGTTGCGAAGCGGGACTGTGACGCCGAGGTTCTGCTTCCACTGCGCCTGCACGAACTCCGCGACCTGACGATTCGACTCGCTCGTGTTGTAGACGAGCTCCACGTCGTCCACGGGAAATTTATTCGGGTCGAACTTGCCCGCGCCGTCGCGGAAGCCCGCTTCGGCGAGCAGGCTCTTCGCCTTTTCGGGGTTGAAATCCTCGCGCGCGGGGCGTGGGTAGCCGGGGAAAATCCCTTCGGGCGTGAAGGCCGTGAGCGCTGTGACGACGGCGCGGTAACGTGCCAACGCCTCGCGGTCAATCCCAAGCGCGAACGCCTTACGCACGCGCACGTCGTTCATCGGCGGCTTGGTGATGTTCACCTGATAATACTCGATAGCGTTCTCAGGCGTCTTCATGTAGTCCTTCATATTACGCACGCCGCTCTTGAGCCACGAGGCAGGGACGGTGTGGTTGTATGTGGCGTCCACATCGCCCGCCTTGTAGAGATTGAGCATGGTCGTCTGCTCTTCGAGCGGGTAGAAGATGATCTTGTCGAGCTTGACGGTCGCGGCGTCCCAGAACATCGGGTCGCGGACGACGACAATCTCGTTGTAAGGCTTGTGCGATTCGAGCTTGAAGGGGCCACTGGTGACGATGTTGGCCGGCTTTGTCCAAGCGACGCCGTGCTTCTCGATGGTCTTTTGCGGGATGACACGGAAGAACTGGTGCGCGAGCAAGCCGATGAAATAGGGCG
>DASQLL010000257.1:0-6426 GCA_035630035.1 Pyrinomonadaceae bacterium
TTCCGCGCCCTGCGTCCGCCCAGCGACAAGGTAAGCGAGGTCGCGAGCGTCCCATACGACGTGGTAAGCACCGAGGAGGCGCGCGCAATCGCCGCACCGAACCCCTTGAGCTTCCTCCACGTCACGCGCCCCGAAATAGACATGCCCGCCGGCACGGACATCTACTCCGACGCAGTCTACGCGAAGGCGGTCGAGAACCTTCAGAGGCTTGAGAGCGAAGCCCCGCTCAAACGCGACGAGGAGCCGGGCCTATACCTCTACCGGCTCGTCATGGGCGAGCATAAACAGACGGGTCTGTTCGCGTGCTTCTCCGTTGACGAGTACGACCGAGACCTGATTCGCAAGCACGAGAAGACGCGCCCCGACAAAGAGAACGACCGCACGCGCCACCTCATAGAGACGCGCGCGCAGACCGGCGTCGTCTTCCTAACCTACCGGCCCGACCGTCGCATTGACGCGCTCGTCGAAGCCGAGACAAAGGAAGAGCCGCTCTACGACTTTACAGCCGAAGACGGCGTGCGCCACACCGTCTGGCGCGCTGTCGGCGCGGAGCAGCTCGCGCGCTGCTTCGCCGAAGTACCCGCGCTCTACATCGCCGACGGACACCACCGCGCCGCGAGCGCATCACGCGCGCGCGCCGCCCTGCGCGAAAAAAACGCAAACCACACGGGCGAAGAAGAGTACAACCGCTTCGTCGCGGTCGCCTTCCCCGCCGACCAGATGCAGATTCTTCCATATCATCGCGTCGTCAAAGACCTCAACAATCGCACGCCCGAAGAGTTCATGGACGACGTTCGAGGGCGGTTCAAAATCTCGGAGGACGCGAACCCGCGCGGGCCGGGCAAGAGCGGCCACTGGCACATGTACTTTGGAGGCAAGTGGTACGGTCTCACGCTCAAGCGCGACATCGCGGACACGATGCGTCTGGACGATCCGACCTCGACGCTCGACGTGAGCCTTCTCCAAGACAATCTGCTCGCGCCCGTCCTCGGCATCACAGACCCGCGCACGGACAAGCGCATAGACTTCGTCGGCGGCATACGCGGCACAGAGGAGCTTGAGCGGCTCGTTGACGGCGGGCGCGCTGCCGTCGCCTTCGCGCTCTACCCGACTTCAATCGAAGACCTCTTGACCGTCTCCGACGCGGGCGGCGTCATGCCCCCCAAGTCCACTTGGTTCGAGCCGAAGCTGCGCGACGGAATTTTGGTTCATACGATTTGAAAGCGATTAGCTGTTAGCTATTAGCCATTAGCTTTTTGCACGCCCGGCAGGTCGAGACCTCAAAGCAGATTCGACATGCTTGACCGAAAGAAAGCTGACAGCTAATCGCTAACAGCTAACAGCTACCAACTAACAGCCAAAGGCTAAAAACCCATGCGTGTGCTCATCGCAGATAAATTTGAACAGTCGGGCCGCGACGGACTCGAAGCCGCGGGCTGCGAGTTCTCGTACCAGCCCGACGTGAAGGACGAAACGCTCGTCGAGGCCATCGGTCAATACAAGCCCGACGCGCTCGTCGTGCGCTCGACGAAAGTCACCGAGGCGATGATGGACGCGGGCGCGCTCAAACTCATCGTGCGCGCGGGCGCGGGCTACAACACGATTGACGTTGCGGCGGCCTCGCGCCGCGGCGTCTACGTCTCGAACTGCCCCGGCAAAAACTCCGTCGCCGTCGCAGAGCTTGCTCTCGCGCTCATGCTCGCATTAGACCGCCGCATCGCCGACAACGTCGCGCAGCTTCGCGCCGGACAGTGGAACAAGAAAGAGTTCTCCAAAGCGCGCGGCCTCTTCGGGCGCACGCTCGGACTCGTCGGCACGGGACAGATAGGGCAAGAGGTAATCACGCGCGCGCGCGCCTTCGGCATGCGCGTCGTCGCGTGGGGCCGCAGCCTCGACGAGGGGCGAGCCGCCGCGCTCGGCGTCGAGCGCATGGACAGCGCGTCGGATGTTGCGCGCGAGGCCGACATCGTGAGCGTCCACGTCGCCTTGAAGCCCGAAACGCGCGGACTCATTGGCTCCGACTTCTTCGACGCGATGCGAGAAGGCGCGTACTTCATCAACACCGCGCGCGGCGAGGTCGTTGACCAAGACGCTTTGCGCCGCGCGATGCGCGAGAAGGGCGTGCGCGCCGGCCTCGACGTTTTCGCAAATGAGCCGACGGGCGGCGCGGGCGAGTTCGCCGACGACATCGCGCGCGAGCCGAACCTCTACGGCACGCATCATATCGGCGCTTCGACCGATCAGGCGCAGGAGGCCATCGCCGCCGAGACCGTCCGCATCATACGCACCTTCAAAGAGACGGGCCGCGTCCCCAACGTCGTCAACCTCGCGCGCCGCACGCCCTCGACGCACACGCTCGTCGTCCGCCATCGCGACCGCCCCGGCGTGCTGGCTGCCGTCCTTGACGCAATCCGCGCCGCATCAATCAACGTGCAGGAGATGGAGAACATCGTCTTCGAGGGGTCGGAGGCCGCCGTCGCGCGCATCAACCTCGAAGCCGCGCTGCCACCGGACGTGCTCGAACAGTTGAAGGCGTCGAACGCGGACATAATCGAGCTTAACCTTTTGACGATTAGCTAATCATCCGAATTCGCGAGAGGAATGAAACGATGACCGAGAGAATTTTTAACTTCAGCGCAGGGCCGGCTGTTCTGCCCGTGCCTGTTTTGGAGAAGGCGCGCGAGGAGATGCTGAGCTTACCGGGCGTCGGCATGAGCGTGATGGAGATAAGCCACCGCTCGAAGACGTTCGACGCGATTCACCAGAGCGCGAAGGCTGGGATGCGCGAAGCTCTGGGCATACCCGAAGGCTATCACGTGCTGTTCTTGCAGGGCGGCGCGAGCATGCAGTTCTCGATGATACCGATGAACTTTCTGCCCGCGGGCGCGAGCGCGGACTACGTGCTGACGGGGAGCTGGGGCAAGAAGGCCATCAAGGAGGCGAAAAAACAGGGCCGTGCGAGCGTCGCCGCCGACATGGCCGACAGCCGCTACAACCGCGTGCCCGCGCAGGACGAGTTGAAGCTCGACGCGGACGCGGCATACGTTCACGTCACCTCGAACGAGACGATTGAAGGTGTGCAGTTTAAGGAAGACCCACAGACGGGCGGCGTGCCGCTCATCTGCGACGCTTCGTCCGACATCTGCTCGCGCCCCGTTGATGTCGCGAAGTACGCGCTCATCTACGCGGGCGCGCAGAAGAACCTCGGCCCTTCGGGCGTCACGCTCGTCATCCTGCGCGATGACATGCTAGGCAAAATCCCCGACGGCCTTCACACGATGCTCGACTATCGCACGCACACCACAAACGACTCGCTCTACAACACGCCGAACACTTGGGGCATATACATACTCGACCTCGTCTGCAAGTGGATGAAGGAGCAGGGCGGGCTTGGGGCTATCAGCCGCCGCAACGAAGAGAAGGCGCGCAAGATTTACGACGCGATTGACGCAGGCAGCTTCTACCGCGGCCACGCCGTGCGCGAGGCACGCTCGAACATGAACGTCACCTTCCGTCTGCCTTCGGAGGAGCTAGAGAAGAAGTTCACCGCCGAAGCCACAGCCGCCGGACTCGACGGCCTCAAGGGCCACCGCTCCGTCGGCGGCATACGCGCCTCCATCTACAACGCCTTCCCCGTCGAAGGCGTCGAAGCCCTCGTCCAATTCATGCGCGAGTTCGAGCGCACGAACGGCTGACGCGGGCGCGGCGGCAAGTGACAAGCGACGGGCGGCGAGCTAAACTTTTGTTTCAGTTCGCCGCCCTTAATTTGTCATTCGTCATCGGAGACTTATGAACTCCCCTTTCAGACATCTCGTCCCGCTCGCGCTCTGCGCCCTGTGCGTTGTCTCTCTCGCCTTTTCGCAATCGAAACCGGGCGCCGCGCAGACTCAAAAAACGCAAACTTCGAGCGCACAGTCCGCCGTAGAGCTTCCGTCCGAAAAACACTTGCGTAACGTGCGGCAGTTGACCGACGGCGGTGAGAACGCCGAGGCGTATTTTTCGGGCGACGGGCGGCAGTTGATTTTTCAGTCGAAGCGCGACGGGCGCGCGTGCGATCAGATTTACACGATGAACGCCGACGGCTCCGGCGTCGCGATGGTCTCCAACGGAAAAGGGCGCACGACCTGTTCATACTTCTTCCCCGGCAAGAAGCGCATCCTTTATTCCTCGACGCATCTGGCCGCCGCTGAGTGCCCGCCGCCGCCCGACTTCTCGCGCGGCTACGTGTGGGCTGTCTATTCGTCCTTCGACATCTTCACGGCAAAGCCCGACGGCACGGATGTGAAGCGTCTGACCGACGCGCCGGGCTACGACGCGGAGGCGACCACGTCCGTTGACGGCAAACGTATCGTCTTCACCTCGATGCGCGACGGCGATCTCGACATCTACACGATGGACTCGGACGGCAAGAACGTGCGGAGGCTGACGAACGAGCTTGGCTACGACGGCGGGCCTTTCTTCTCGCGCGACGGGAAGAAGATCGTCTACAGAGCGAACCACCCTAAGACGCCCGAACAGACCGAACGCTACAAGAAGCTTCTGGCCGAAGGACTCGTCGAGCCGAACGCGCTCGAAATCTGGGTGATGGACGCCGACGGCTCGAACAAACGTCAGGTGACGAATCTCGGAGTCGCGAGCTTCGCGCCCTACTTTCTGCCCGACGGCAAGCGAATCATCTTCTCTTCAAATTCGCCGAACATAAGAAGCCGCGACTTCAACCTCTTCGTCGTGAACGTGGACGGCACGGGGCTTGAGCAGATAACTTTCAACGACACGTTCGACGGCTTCCCGATGTTCTCGCCCGACGGACGCAAACTCGTCTTCGCCTCGAATCGCAACGCGAAGACGCGCGGCGACACGAACGTCTTCATCGCCGACTGGGTTGAGTGAGCAAGTCAGAACCGGGAGCGGTAGCGACCGGGTGAGACTTGACCGACATCCGACATGAGTAACAGAGCGCGGCTGCACCCCGTCGCTACCGCTCCGGGTACTGACTCGCCGCCGCGCCGCAGCAGCTTCGTAGGCAAACCAATTTTTGAGATTGTCCGAACCCGAGCTTGAAAACCATGCTGTACAAAAAAAGTCTTCGCATACTAATCGCCGTCCTCGTCCTTGCGTCGCTCGCGCCCGCGCAGCAGCAGAGCGCGAAGCAGAGCGCGGTTGACGTTGAGCGTCTTCGCGCGCACGTCACGTATCTCGCCTCCGACAAGCTCGAAGGCCGCCGCACGGGCACGCCGGGCGCGGAGGAGGCGGCTAAATACGTCGCCGACGAGTTCAAGCGCCTCGGCCTGAGTCCCACCTTACAGAGTTTCCCATACGTCGCCGCCGTCGAGCTTGGCAAAGGCAACGAGATGGAAGTCACGAGGCGCGTCACCGCGACGAACGGGGGCGCTCCGATGGCGATAGACCTTAAAGTCGGCGACGACTGGATGCCGCTCGGCTTCAGCTCGAACGCGAGCGTCAAGGACGCGCCCGTCGTCTTCGTCGGCTACGGCATCAACGCCGCAGACCAGAATTACGACGACTACAAGGGCTTGGACGTTTCGGGCAAAGTCGCGCTCGCACTCTCAGGCACGCCCGACGGCGACAACCCGCACGGCAAGTTCATGCGCGCGGGCGAGCTTCGCTTCAAGGCTGCGGCGGCGCGCGCGGCGGGCGCGAGGGCTTTGGTCGTCGTCGCGACCGAAGACAATTTCAAAGACGATAAGCTCACGCGCCTGCGTTACGAAAACGCGGGCGGCGACGCGGGACTGCCCGTCGTCGTCATCTCGCGGCAGACGGCGGCACGGGTAATCGGAATCGGGGGCGGAATGTCGTTCGCGGAGTTCGAGAAATTATTTCGTGACTGGAAGGTCAACGGAGCTAAAAGCCCGGTGGGACATCACCCCGTCGGCGATCCGCAGCCCGTCGGCGTCGCGCTAAGCATCACGACCGACACCGTTCGCAAGAACGCTCCCGCGTCGAACGTCGTCGGCGTGCTGGAAGGCTCAGACCCGAAGCTGAAGAACGAGACAATCGTCATCGGCGCGCACTACGATCATCTGGGCCGGGGCGGCGAAGGTAGTCTCGCGGCGCGCGAGGGCGAGATTCATCACGGCGCGGACGACAACGCTTCGGGCACCGCCGGTCTGCTTGAGCTTGCGCGCCTTCTCTCGCAGGAGAAACAGAGGCTCCGTCGCACCGTCGTCTTCATCGCGTTCGGCGGCGAGGAAGAGGGATTGATCGGTTCGAGTTTTTACGTCGCGAACCCTGCGCGCCCTTTGGAGCAGACCGTCGCGATGATAAACATGGACATGATCGGTCGGCTCAAAAACGAGGCGCTTATGATCGGCGGCGTCGGCACGGCCTCGGAGTGGCGCGGGCTGGTCGAAGAGGCTAACAAGGGTTACAAGGTCACGCTTGACCTCGCGGGCACGGGCGCGCAAA
>DASQLL010000258.1:0-11062 GCA_035630035.1 Pyrinomonadaceae bacterium
CAATGCGCGGGCGAGCGATGCCCCAACGCCGCAGCTCGCGCTCGGTCAGACGGGCGACCTTCACGATGCGTTCTTTCTCGACGAGCCTGATCGCTTCCGCCAGAGGCACGTGCGTCGAGATGAGAACGATGCGAAGGTTCGACGCCACGAAGGCCATCGCGGACTCGGTCGAGCCTGTCAGGTGCGCGAGGAATTCGGTGTGGCCGGGGAAACTGTAGCCGCCCAAAAAAAGCGCGCGCTTATTTATCGGCGCGGTCGAGATGGCGTCAACCGCTCCCGCGCCGCACAGCTCGACCGCGGCCTCTATGTACTCGGCTGCGGCCCGCCCCGCGGCGGCGTCCACCACGCCCGGCTCGATTGAAGCGTTGATGTTGTCGAGATGGTAGATGACCGGCCCCGACAGTTCGTCGGGAAGCTGCTCGCCGCGCCGCACGATGTCGTAGCCGCAGCGAAGGTCGAGCGTGCGCGCGGTGTGCGCCAGAAGTTGCGCGTCGCCGACGATGACGGGCGCGCAGGCCTCCAGCACCTCGCTCTCGGCGACGGCCTTTAAGACGACCTCCGGGCCTATCCCCGCCGGGTCGCCCATCGTGATGGCGACGCGCGTGCGCCGCGCGCCCCCGCCTTCGCGCGCGGGATCGGCTGGCTGTGCTGAAGCGTCAGTCATCTCTCGAAGCTCGGAGCCGGGTGAGACACGGGTGAGGAGATTCTCGGCGCACGTCGGTCGCCGGTCGCCCGCAGCAAATTTAAGTTCAACCGCCGCCCGGTTAGTCGCCGGAATCGTCGCCTCCGCCGTCGCGGTCTTCGGCCTTGTACATGTACTTGATGTTGTGCTTGAGAAGCATGATGTTCGGCGCACCCTTGCGATTGATCTTCAAGGCGCTGCGGTCGTACCACTCGATGGTGCCCTCGACCTCGTCGCCGTCAACGAGGACGATGACCATCTGCGTGTGCGCGTCCATCTGCTTCTTGTAGTAGAAAATCTCCGCGTTCGTCTCTGAGGGCGGAATCTTCTTGCGCCCCGACAGCATTGCGGACGATGACGAAGACGACTCGCGCGACGAGGACGGCGACGGGCCGCTCGGACGACGCTGCTCGGGACGTGGCGCGCTCTCGGAGCGCTCCCTCGGATGACTTGGCTCGCGACCCTTGACCTCTGCCAGTGTCGTGCGGATTAGTTTGCGATTCACCTTATTCTCCTCACCTTCAAAATTGCTAGAAATGTTGCATGATTTCGAGCACGTCGGCTGCTCTTCGGCGATAGACAGGATTGAATGGAAGACAGGGCACGGCGCGCGCGCTTAAGCCCTCAAACTCTCTGCGGCCTGAAGAAGACAGACGAGAAACGGTCTTTACCCGTAGATGGTTTCAATCCTGTCAGGTTTTGCGCGACATGCTACACAACTAAAAGGCAAAAGGCAAACTGCGAAGAGAAGAAGGCAGAAAGCAGTAGGCAGTAGGCAGTCAAGACGAACGCTTTGACTGCCTACTGCCTACTGCTTTCTGCCTTCTGACTTTTAGTCGGCCTTCTTTCGTATGAAGGTCGGAACGTCCAAGTCGTCGGAGCGGGTCGGCGCGGACGAGCGCGACGAAAGGTCTTGCGACTGCGTGTAACGAGACTGCGCTCCGGCGGCGGTCGCGCCCGCGTGCGGCGCGACCAATTCGGCGATCTCCTTGTCGAAGCCCGTGGCGATTACGGTGATCTTCATCTCATCGCGCAGGTTCTCGTCAATCACCGCGCCGAAGATGATGTTGGCGTCGTCGTCCGCCGCCTCGCGTATGGTCGAGGCCGCTTCGTTCACCTCGTATAGCTTGAGGTCTGAGCCGCCTGTGATGTTGATTAGCACGCCCTTCGCGCCCTCGATGGTCGCCTCTTCCAGAAGCGGGCTGGAGATGGCCTGCTGCGTCGCTTCCAAAGCGCGGTTCTCGCCGCTCGCGCGCCCCGCGCCCATCAGCGCGAGTCCCATCCCCGCCATGATCGTCTTCACGTCGGCGAAGTCGAGGTTGATGAGGCCGGGCACGATGATTAGATCGCTGATGCCCTGCACGGCCTGGCGGAGCACGTCGTCGGCCATCTTGAAGGCGTCCTGCAAAGAGACGTTCTTGTCCACCGTGTGCAGAAGCCGCTCATTCGGGATCGTAATCACCGTGTCAACGCACTCGCGAAGCTCCCGCAGTCCGATGTCGGACATCGTCATGCGCCGCTTGCCCTCGAAGTGGAAGGGCTTCGTGACGACGGCGACCGTGAGCGCGTTAAGCTCGGTCGCGAGGCTCGCGATGATCGGCGCCGCGCCCGTGCCCGTGCCGCCGCCGAGGCCCGTCGTGACGAAGACCATGTCAGCGCCTTCGAGCGCCTCGATGATCTTCTCCGTGTCTTCGAGCGCGGCGTTGCGCCCGATGTCGGGGTTCGCGCCCGCGCCCAAGCCCTTCGTGAGCTTGCCGCCCAATTGAATTTTGATCGGCGCGCGTGAGCGCTTGAGCGCCTGCAAGTCTGTGTTGGCGACGAGAAATTCGATGCCCTCGATGCCCGCCTCAATCATGCGGTTGACGGCGTTGCCGCCGCCCCCGCCCACGCCGATTACCTTGATGCGCGCGCCCGTGATGGGTGGGTCGTCATCAATGAAAATGTTAATCCCGCTCGCCGGACGGCCTTCCGGTGTCATAGTCTGCAAGTTCCTTCCTCCTTCTGAAGCTAAAGACCGCCTCGAAAGGGTTCATGCGGTTATCTTGGGCTGTGCGCGTCGCCGACGACAATATATTGAGGACTACATCTTGTGCCGGCTGGCGCGGCAGCATACAACATCTACTCAGAAAATACCACCGAAACGATTGCGAAATTTCGAGACGAGCGCGCCAAATCCGCCGCTCGCCTGCGCGCGCATCGCTAACGCACGCATTTCCGCCGATTTTGCGCGCTGTGCCATCAGGCACAAGCCGGAAGCTGCGGCCCAAGCGGGACTCTGCACGTCTTCTATAAGCCCGCCGAAGCGGTCGCGCTCCGGGTAGCCTAAGCGAACGGGCGCGTCGAAGACCTGTTCGGCTATCTCGACCATGCCGTCGAGGAGCGCGCCGCCGCCCGTAAGGACTATTCCGCTCGAAAGCTGCGTCTCCCACCCCGACTCGCGAATCTCGTCGGCGACGTGCGACAGAACCTCTTCGGCGCGCGGCTGAAGGATGTCGCAAAGTATCTGTCGCGAGAGCTGCCGCGGCGGACGACCGCCGACCGACGGAACGTCAACAAGCTCGCTCCGCTCGGCCTCGCTCAGACTCAGTCCCGAAGCGCAGCCGACGCCGCGCTTGATCTTCTCGGCCTCAGGTATCGGCGTTCGCAGCCCGAACGCGATGTCGTTCGTAAAGTGCGAGCCGCCGAGGGCGAAGACCGCCGTGTGCTGCACCGCGCCGCGCTGGTAGATGATGAGGCCTGTGGTCTCCGCGCCGATGTCCACGAGCGCCGCGCCGAACTCCTTATCGTCGTCAGTCAAAGCCGCTTCGGCGGCGGCGAGCTGTTCGAGAACCATCTCGCCGACGACGAGTCCGGCGCGGTTGACGGAGTTGATGACGTTCTGGCGCGCGGTGACAGGGCTTGTGACGATGTGGACTTTGACGGCGAGGCGCGCGCCGATCATGCCGACGGGATCGTTGATGCCGTCCTGATCGTCAACGATGAACTCCTGCGGCAGGCGGTCAACTATCTCGCGCCCCGCGGGAAGCTGAATCGCCGAGGCCGACTCTATCGCGCGGCGAACGTCGTCCTGCGTAATCTCGCGGTCGCGGCCCGCGACGACGACGTGCGCGTGGCCGCGCCGGCTGTGGCCGTTCTCGTGCGAGACCTCGCGCTCTTTGCCCGAGACGGCGACGATGGCCTGCCC
Organism: Pyrinomonadaceae bacterium; assembly: GCA_035630035.1. Lineage (GTDB taxonomy): Bacteria > Acidobacteriota > Blastocatellia > Pyrinomonadales > Pyrinomonadaceae > QHXN01. The sequence continues at coordinate 3,867 of DASQLL010000258.1, forward strand.
GTTGAAGCTCATGATGTGCGAGCCGGAGAGGTTGATGGCGACCTCTTCGGCTTCAAGCCCGCTCATGCGCTCGGCCTCTTCGACGGCGCGCGTGATCGCTTCGACCGCGGCTTCGGGGTCAACGACGACGCCCTTGCGTAGGCCGCGAGCCTCCGCGTCGCCGATGCCGACGATGTCCACGACGCCGCCGTCGCCCGGCTCGCCGATGATGCAAGTGATGCGGCTCGTCCCTATATCGAGGCCGACGGTGTGCGACACTTGTTTAGCCATACAGGTTTCGCTCCTTCGCAAACTGGGGGTTTCGGGCACGAAGTCCGGCGCGAAATCAACTCCGACTCATCCGACGCGGCGCGGGCGCGTCGCAGGCGCGCTCTGCTTCGCCGCGTTCTCCTTCTTCTTTGCCGCGCCATCGCGGCTTGCCTTCACAGGCGCGGCGGCGCGCGTCGGTGGCTGCGTCGCGGCACGCTCGCTCGCGGGCGCGTCCGTCTTAACATCGGCATCCGTCGCGTCGCGCGCAGGCAAGCTCGGACTTCCCGCGACGGCGTGAACTTTAGAGCATGGCCGGTAGCCGAAGGCGGCATTGCGCCCGTTCGTAATGACGACGTAGGTAACGCACTTGCCGTCCTGCACGCGACCGAGCTGGTCGAGCTTTTCAAGCGCCTGACGAAAGCGCGTTGCGTACTCCTGACTGCCGAGGACGACTTGAACTCCCGCGTCGTCGCCCGCGAGATGAACGCGCACGTCGCGCAGGTCGCTCAAATCCGCTTCGCTGACGCGCTTCGAGAGGCCGGACTTTTCCCAGTCGCCTTTCAGCTCAAGCGCGACGGCCATACGAGCGCGATTCTCACGACGAGCCTGCTCAGCATTGCTTTCATCAAGGCCGCGGAAGAAGAAGTCGTCGTCGCCGGGGATGGCCGCGCCGAGCATCACGCCGTCGTCGTCGGCCCAGACGAGCTTTCCATCGCGGTTGCGGACGATGACGCGCGGCTCGCGCTCCGTGACGCGCACGCGCAGTCCGTCGGGCAGCACGCGCGAGACGACCGCGTCGCGCACCCACGGCAGCTCGCGCAGCTCGCGTGTGACCGTTTCGAGGTCTGTCTGCCAGACGCCCGCGTTCGAGAAGCGCATCACGGCGGCGCGTATGTCTTCGCGCGAGGCGCGGGTCGCGCCCGCAACGTCCACCGTCTTAACTTTGAAGAACGAGGCCGACACAGCCGTGCGGTAGCCGACGAACGCGAGCACGCCGAGCGAGACTGCCAACACCAGCTTGAGGACGGCGGGAACGTAGTGAAGCGCGGACTTCCACTTAAAACTCTTCTGGCGCGCTGCATTAGGCGCGGCGGGTCGCGCGCGACGCCCGGCAGGACGCTGCACCGCGGACGCTCCCGCGCGGCCCTTTACAGTCGCGCCTACCTTTCCCGCGCGCGAGGTGATGACCTGTTCTCTCACTTCTCTTCCCCCTCTTGCTTCGCGCCTTTCGCGCCGACGAAGGCGTCGGCGTCCTCCGCCGCTTCCGCCGAATTCGACCTCGCGCCCCAAAGCTCGACTTCGTATTCCAGCTCGATCCCATGCTCGCGCCTGAACCGCTCGCGTATCTCTTCGGCGAGCGCGAGCGCGTCCGAGGCCTTTGCCCCTTCGCCGTCCGTGACGATGAAGTTCGCGTGGACGGGCGAGACCAGAGCGCCGCCGCGCCGCTCGCCTTTCATCCCCATCTCGTCAATCATCTTGCCGGTGCTGAAATTAGTTCCCGGCGGATTCTTGAAGAAGCATCCGGCGCTGCGCGCGCCGTGCGGCTGCGTCGCGAAGCGTTTCTGCTTCGCCTCCTCCATCCGCGCTTTAATCTTCTCCGGCTCGTCGCGACGAAGAACAAGCGTGCAGCCCAAGAGCAGCTCGCCCTCTTTGAAAGAGGTGTGACGGTAGTTCCACTTCACTTCGCGGCCCGGCACTTGTGCGACTTTGCCGCCGCGCGCGACGCGCACCGTCTCGACCACTTCGCCGATCTCGTGGCCGTATGCGCCCGCGTTCATCCAGAGCGCGCCGCCGACCGTGCCGGGGATGCCGCCCAAGCCCTCGATACCCGAAAGCCCCTGCCGCGCCGCCTCGACGCAAAGACGCGGGAGCGAAAAGCCCGCGCTCACCGAAACGCGCTCGCCGTCGAATCGCGCCTCGCCCTTGACCTCGCGCATCGAGACAACGACGTAGCGATGCTCGCGGTCGTCCGCCAGAACGTTGCTGCCCGCGCCCAGCACGCGCCAAGCGATGCCTGCCTCTTCGAGCGCGCCCACGACCGCCGCCGCCTGCTCCTCCGTCTCCGGCATCAGAAGCCAGTCAATCGCCCCGCCCACGCGCAAAGAAGTCAACTCCGCGAAGCGTCGTCCACGCTCGGCGCGCACGCCCGTCGCACGCGCGATCTCTTCGATCCGCGTGTCGCGCGCGTCGGCGTCCGGCGTGTTTCGTTCTTCGCTCATCACTTCTAAATGCGCTGCGGCGGCGAAAGATGTCACTGCGCTGTCGCCTCCGACTTCTGCTCGCGTTCCTTCAAAAGCTCCACTAACTGTTCGCCCACGCGGTAGACGCTGCCCGCGCCGAGCGTGATGACCATGTCGTTCGGCCTCAACTCTTCGAGCAGAGCCTCGGTCGCCGACTCGACCGAGCCGACGTGTCGCGCGTCCTTGTGGCCGAACATTCGCACGGCCTCGACGAGCGACTCGCCGCTCACGCCTTCAATCGGGTCTTCGCTCGCCGCGTAGATGTCCGTCACCATCAGCACGTCTGCGTTGTTGAAGGAGCGCGCGAACTCCTCCATCAAGTCCTGCGTCCGCGTGTAGCGATGCGGCTGGAACAGCACGACCATGCGCCTTCCCACCGAGCCGAGCTTGGCCGCGACGAGCGTCGCGCGAATTTCCGTAGGGTGGTGGCCGTAGTCGTCTACGACGATTACGCCCGCCGCTTCGCCCTTGAGCTGGAAGCGCCGGTTGACGCCCGTGAACTCGGAGAGCGCGCCCGCTATCGTCTCGAACGGCACTTCCAACTCCAGCCCGACGGCGATGGCCGCGAGCGAGTTGTAGATGTTGTGCAAGCCCGGCACGTGCAAGCTGACTTCGCCCACGGCCTCTCCCATCAAACGCAACTGGAACATCGAGCCGAACTGCTTGTCGTATCTCACCTCGCGCGCCGCGATGTCCGCCTGCGCCGACAGACCGTAGGTGATGCGGCGGCGTACGACTTCGGGGATGACGGCCTGCACGTGCGGGTCGTCGAGGCAAAGAATTGACGCGCCGTAGAACGGCACTTTGTTTACGAAGTCGGCGAAGCACTTCCGCACGTCGGTCATGTCGGCGTAAGAGTCCATGTGCTCGCGGTCAATGTTCGTCACGACGGCGAACGTGGGCGAGAGCATCAGGAACGAGCGGTCGCTCTCGTCCGCCTCGACCACCATCAAGTCGCTCTTGCCCAGACGCGCGTTCGACCCCATCGCGCCGACGACGCCGCCCACCACAACCGTCGGGTCTAAGCCGGCCTGCGCCAGCACGGTCGCTATCATCGAGGTCGTCGTCGTCTTCCCGTGCGAGCCTGCGACGGCGACCGTGTGCGGCTTGAGACGCATCAGCTCGCCCAGCATCTCCGCGCGCGGGATGACGGGGATGGAGCGTCGCCGCGCCTCAAGCACCTCCGGGTTGTCGCCGCGCACCGCGGTCGAGCGCACAACGACGTGCGCCCCGCCCACGTTCTCCGCCGCGTGCCCCTCGTAAATCTTCGCGCCCAACCGTTCGAGCCTCGTCGTCACGTCCGAGCGTCGCAGGTCTGAGCCGGACACGCGGAAGCCCATGTTCAAAAGCACCTCCGCGATGCCCGACATGCCTATGCCGCCGATGCCGACGAAGTGGACGTGTTGGATACGCCTAAACATAAAGTCTGGAGTCTGGAGTCTGGAGTCTGGAGTCTGAAATCAAGAGCGGCTTTGTGGCTTTTGACTTCAGACTCCAGACTCCAGACTCCAGACTAACTTTTCCATCAAATCAACCGCCGCGACTGCGGCATCGCCGCGTGCAAGCTTGCGCGCGGACTCTTCCATCTCGGTGACGCGCTCCGGGTTTTCGACGAGCGCGGCGATCTCGCTCGCGAGCCGCTCGCCCGTGGCGTCCTGCTGCAAAATCATTCTGGACGCGCCCGCTTTCTCTAGCGCCTCGGCGTTCCTGCGCTGGTGGTCGTCCGCGGCGAAGGGGAACGGAATCATTATTGACGCCTTGCCCGCGGCGATCAGTTCCGCGGTCGTCGTCGCACCGGCGCGGCAGACTATCAAATCGCTCCCGGCGAAGAAGCCGACCATGTCGTCGAGATACTTCCGCACGTCCGCGCGCTCGCCCCACCCCGCTTCGCTGTAGCCCGCGCTCACCTTTTCAAAATCGGCCTCGCCCGTCTGGTGAACGATGTGCAGCACCCGCTCATGCGCGCCGAGCCGGGGCAGCGCGGCGACCATCGCCTCGTTTATCGCGCGCGCGCCCTGCGAGCCGCCGAAGACGAGGAGCGAGAAGCGCGCCGCATCTCTCTGCTTCTTTCCGATCTCAAAGAACTCGCGCCGGACGGGGTTGCCGATAACGACGCCCTTGCCACGAAAGTATGGAAGCGACTCCTCGAACGACACAGCCGCCGCGTCCACGAAGCGCGCGAGCCTTCGGTTCGTAAAACCGGGCAGCGCGTTCGACTCCATCACGAGCGTCGGCACGCGCAACGCCGCCGCCGTCAAAAGCACAGGCCCGGAGACGTAGCCGCCCGCGCCTACCACAACATCGGGGCCGTAGCTCCGTATCAGCCGACGCGCCGCGAGCAGGCTCTTGGGCAGGAGCATCATCCCCTTCACCTTCCCCGCCAGCCCTACGTTCTTCAGTCCCGCCGATTCAATGAGCGAAAGTTCAAACCCTGCCTGCGGCACGAGCCGCGTCTCTAGGCCCCGCGCCGTGCCGACGAAGCGAACGGCGGACGACGCGTCGCGGCGCATCACTTCCTTCGCCACCGCGATGCCGGGATAGATGTGCCCGCCCGTCCCGCCCGCGGCAATCAACACGCGCATGGCGTTCATCCGAGACGGGGCGACCGAGCTAGATGGGGAGATGGGGCGACGGAGCGACGGGGCGAAGTAGAGAGTCGCACCGGAGCAGATTGCTTTGTCGGCAATGCGCCACGCACGTCATACGGAACAATCTCCCCGCCTCCCTGTCTCCCCGTCTCCCATTCCCCCCGTCCCCACGTCACCCCGTCCCTAAGCCGCGCGTGCTGCGAGATATTCAAAAGCACGCCGACCGAGAACAGCGTCGGCACGAGCGATGAGCCGCCGTATGAGATGAACGGCAGAGGGATGCCCTTCGTCGGCACGAGCGCCAGCACGACGCTCATGTTGAAGAGCGCCTGCGCCACTATCCCCGTCACGATCCCTATTCCAAGCAACATCCCGAACCTGTCCGGCGCGCGCATCGCCGCGCGCATACCGCGCCACAAGAAAAGTCCGAACAGCGCGATTACTACAAGACCGCCCAGAAGCCCAAGCTCCTCGCCCACCACCGCGAAGATGAAGTCCGAGTGCGCGAACGGAAGGAAGAACATCTTCTGCCGCCCTTCCGTGAACCCAAGCCCGTTCACGCCGCCCGAACCTATCGCTAGCAGCGACTGCACGATCTGATACCCCGCGCCCTGCTGGTCGGCCCACGGGTCGAGAAAGACCGTCAGACGCTTCAAACGAAACGGCACGAACACGAGCAGCGCCGCAACGCCGACGAGCGCGGGCGCGGCTGCCAACGCCAAATGCCTCAGCCTCGCCCCCGCCGTGAACAGCACGACGACGCTGATGACTGCCAGCATCATCGCCGTCCCCAAGTCCGGCTCGGCCACGACAAGCAGCGCGAGCAGCCCCGTCACAACGATTGACGGCGCGAACGTTCGCCAGAACGCGCCCTCCTCGCCCGCGCGCCTCTCTAAAAATCGCGCGAGGAAGAGCGTGAGCGCGAGCTTTGAAATCTCCGACGGCTGCAAGGAGAAGCCCGCGAAACGAATCCAACGCCGCGCGCCGTTTATCGGCGGGAACGCGAACACCGCGACGAGCAGCAACACCGTCAACGCGAGCAACCCGTAAACGATCTTCCCGCTCCGAAGCAGCCCGTAGTCGAAGCGCATCCCTACGAGCAGCGCGCCGAGGCCTATGAGCGTCCAGACGCCCTGACGCATCACGTAGAAATACTGCCCGTGCCTCTCGCCCGACGCCACGATGGCCGACGCGCTGTAGACCATCACGACGCCGAACAGCGCAAGCGCCACCACGCCCGCGAACAACCACTCGTCTGCCTGTAGCTTCTTAGCCATCTCTCAATTGCGGATTGCGGATTGCGGATTGCGGATTTGGGCTGCGCTCGTGTCTTCATTCCGCAATCCGCAATCCGCAATCCGCAATCTCTCCACTTCTTCCTTGAACACGCGCCCTCGATGCTCGTAGCTCGTGAACATGTCGAAGCTGGCGCACGCGGGCGCGAGCAAAACCGTGTCGCCCGGCTCGGCCAACTCGAAAGCGCGGCGAACGGCGTCGGGCATGTCCGAGGCGCGCTCGGTCGTCGCAAAACTTTTAAGCTCCGACTCGATGCGCTCCGCGTCTTCGCCGAGGGTGACGAGCGCGCGGCCCTTTCGTTCCAGAAGCGGCGCGAGCGGCGCGTAGGGAGCGTTCTTGCCGCGCCCTCCGAGTATGAGAACCAGCCTGCCCGGCTCGTCCGCGAGAGCTTCGACCGCCTTGACCGCGGCGTCCACGTTCGTCGCCTTCGAGTCGTTATAGAAGGTGACGCCGCCGACCTCAGCGACTCTTTCAAGACGATGCTCGACCGGCGCGAAGCGTCGAATCGTCTCGCGCATCGAGTCGGGCGACGCGCCGCACGCAAGGCCCGCGGCGAGCGCGGCCAGCGTGTTCTGCACGTTGTGCAAACCTTTCAACTGCATCTCGTCTCGCGTCAGAAGCACGCGCTCGCCGTCGCGCGTGCGCGCGACCAAATCGCGGCCACGCAGGAACAGTCCCTCTTCAAGCTCGCGCTCCGTGCTGAACAGAACGACGTGCGCCTCCAAACCACGCGCCCACGAAGCTACCGTCGCGTCGTCCGCGTTCAGGATAGCCACGTCGCCCACAGTCTGATTGCGGAAGATTCGGTGCTTGGCCGCGCCGT
>DASQLL010000259.1:0-9745 GCA_035630035.1 Pyrinomonadaceae bacterium
GAGCAGGCCGAAGGCGAAGGCGACGGCTATCAGCGCGACGATTCCGAGTTTACCGAACGCCGATAGAATCTTACCGAGAGCCACTAACTTCCGACACCTCTCTCCCGCCCGGCCTTTAAAGGAATTTGCGCCGCCGAACGCGCGGCTTCAACGGACGGCGAAGTCTAACACCGGCCACGCGCGCGCCGCAAGAAAGGCGGGAGGCAGGAGCAGGAGGCGGGAGGCAGGAGCAGGAGGCAGGTTAAGAGATGACGATTTGAAATCTCTAATCTCAAATTCTCGAATCTCGTATCTCAAATCTCAAATCCGATATTTCTTCTCTGCCTCCTGCCGTCTGCTCCTGCCTCCTGCTCCTGCCTCCTGCCTCCTATTTTTTCCAGCGCCGCGACGAAAAAGCCGTCCACGTCGTCGCGATGAGGCCACGTCCGCGCAGCGCCCGTCCGAAGCAGCAGCGAGTTTGGCGCGGGCGCGGCCTCGACCTGTTTGAAATCTTTGTGAGCCTGTAGGAACGCCGCGACGACCTGCTCGTTCTCTTCCCTCTCGACCGAGCAGGTCGAGTAGACAATCCGACCGCCGCGCCGCACGACGCGCGAGGCCTCGCGTAGAATCTTCGACTGAACCGAAGCAAGCTCGGCGATGCTTGCGGGCGTGAGCCGCCAGCGAATTTCCGGGTTGTGCCTGAGCGTCCCCGTGCCCGTGCAGGGCGCGTCAACAAGCACTCGGTCGAACGTCTCGTCGGCGAACGGCAGCCCCGCCTCCGCGTCGAAGGCGACCGCGCGCGCGCCTTGCACGCCGAGCCGTTCACAACTCTCTTTAACCACTCGCAACCGATGCTCATGCAAGTCACCCGCGACGATGAGCGCGCGGTCTTCGGCGAGCGCGGCGACGTGCGTCGTCTTACTCCCCGGCGCGGCGCACACGTCCAGCACGCGCTCGCCCGCGCGCGCGCCCAGAACGTGCGCGACTAGTTGCGAAGCCTCGTCCTGCGAGTAGATCAGTCCTTCGCCCGCAAGCTGGCGCAGGGCCGCGCCCGCCCCGCCCTCGACGCGCCACCCGCCGGGCGCGACGCGCGAGGGCGAGACGCCGACTCCCGCGGCGCGGAGATTTTTGATGAGAGTGTCGCCTTCGCCGCGCAACGTGTTGACGCGAAAAGCCGCGGGCGCTGAAGTGTTGTTCGCGCGGGCGAAGCATTCGGTCTCTTCGATGCCGAGCGCTTCGGCCCAACGCCTCACGAGCCAAGCGGGGTGCGACGTGGCGACGGCGATTCTCTCAAGCGGGTCGGCGATTTGTTCGGCGGGGTCATAGTCAGGCTCGCGCGTCGCGCGCCGGAGAACTGCGTTGATGAAAGGCGCTGCGGAGCGCACGCGCGCGGCATGCGCCATGTTCACGGACTCGTTGACCGCCGCGCTCGCGGGTATTCGTTCGAGGAAACGTAACTGGTACAGACCCAGACGCAAGGCGCGGCGCACGGGCACGTCGAGTTTTTCGCTTTCTCGCCCCGCGAGATGCTCGATGAGTCTGTCAAGCCAAAGCTGCCGTCGCAGCACGCCCAGCACAAGCTCGTAGCAAAGCGCGCGGTCTTCCGCCGACAGCTCGTCCGCAAGCCCCGCGAGCAGAGGCGCTGCGAACGCGCCTTCATCCTCCACGCGGCGCAGAATCTCGAACGCCGCGCGGCGCGCGGGCGACACCGCACGCCCCGCGCTCGCGCCTTCCTCCCGCCGTTTTACAACGCGAACGCCTTTACTCATCCTTCATCGCCGAGCGCGAGACCGAAGGCCGGGACGCGCCCTAAAATTGTAGGGGCAGAGGCTCACTCCCTGCCCGTCATCATCTTCATTCAAGATTGTGTGCAATTGAACAGCGGGCAGGGACTGAGCCTCTGCCCCTACAACTCAACCCAAGCGCTCGCCTGCTCGCACGCGCATGCCGTTTATAAAATCGCGCGCGCTCATGCGCTGCTTTCCTTCGAGCTGCAACTCCGCGACTCGAAGCGCGGTCTCGCCTCCGCACGCCATGATGAGAGTGTCGCCGTGCGCCTCGATTATTTCTCCAGTCTGTTTCTGGTGCATTTGATTGACATCAAGTGCATAAGCTTCCAAAGCCGCCGCGCGCCAGATTATCAGCCTGCGCCCGCCGTAGAATGTGTACGCGTTCGGCCACGGCTGAAAGCCGCGCACGCGCCGCTCGATGTCGAAGGCGTCGTGCGTCCATTCAATCACGCCGTCCTCGCGCCGCAGCAAGGGGGCGAGCGTCGCGTCCTCGCCCATTTGCGGGCGCGGTTCTATCTCGTCGAGGCGCGCGAGCGTTTCGCCGAGCAGGTCGGCTCCCGTGTGTGAGAGTCGTTCGAGTAGTTGCGGCGCGGTCTCGCCCTCTTCAATCGGCGTGGAGCGCTGCAAAAGGATTGGGCCTGTGTCCAGTCCCTCGTCAATCAGCATCGTCGTCACGCCCGACACGCTCTCGCCGCGCACGATGGCCCAGTTGACGGGCGCGGCCCCGCGATATTTTGGAAGAAGTGAGAAGTGCACGTTCAGGCAACCGAGTCGCGGCGCGCGCAGGAACGTGGACGGGAGGATGCGACCGTATGCGACGACGATTGCCGCGTCGAACTCGCGTTCGTTGAAGAGTGCGAGCGCCTCGTCCGTCTTTATCTTCAAAGGCTGCCGGACTGTGAGACCTCGCGAAAGCGCGTACTCCTTCACGGGCGACGCCTTCAACTTGTTGCCGCGCCCCGCGGGCCTGTCCGGCTGCGTCCAGACGGCCAAGACTTCGTGCCCGTCGTCCACGCACCGCTTCAGAGTCGGCACGGCGGACTCAGGCGTGCCCATGAAGATAAGTCTCATAAACTGAAGTGGATTGAAGTGATGACAGGGAGACGGAGAGACGGGGGGACGGGGAGAGAAGAAGAATTCACTTCGTACCCTGCAAACTGTAGCCGCTTCACCCCGTCACCCCGTCTCCCTGTCTCCTCATCTTATCCGCTTCCCTTAAATCACGCTGCGCTTCTCCGTCTGCGTGTAGCCGGGGCGGATTTTCTCGGCGACGACCTTTGCCTGCATGAAGAGGCCGAGGTAGTCGCGCCCGCCTGCCTTAGAGTCCGTGCCGGACATGTTGAAGCCGCCGAAGGGATGCACGCCGACGAGCGCGCCCGTGCATTTGCGATTGAGGTAGAGGTTGCCGACGTGGAACTCGCGCCGCGCGCGCTCAAGCTTTTCCGGGTCGTTCGTGTAGACCGCGCCGGTCAGCCCGTACTCCGTGTCGTTCGCTATCTGTAGGGCCTCGTCGAAATCGCGCGCCTTGATGCACGCCAGCACCGGCCCGAAAATCTCCTCCTGCTCGACGCGGTCGCCCGCCTTCACGTCTGCGATGACGGTCGGCTCGATGAAGAAGCCCTGCTCGCCGTCGCTGCCGCCGCCCGCGACTATTCGTCCGCCGTCGGCCTTCCCCTTCTCGATGTACTCGTTGATGGTCTTGAAAGCCTTCAGGTTTACGACCGCGCTCATGCTCGTCGCCTGCTCCGTCGGGTCGCCGACTTTCAGTTTCTCCGCGCCCGCGACGATACGCTCAATCGTCTCGTCGTAAACGTCTGCGACGATGATGGCGCGCGAGCATGCCGAGCATTTCTGTCCCTGAAATCCGAAGGCGGAGGCGACGACTCCGGCGGCGGCCTCTGCAACATCCGTGTCGGAGTCAACGATGATTGCGTCTTTGCCGCCCATCTCCGCGACGACGCGCTTGATCCAGATTTGTCCGTCATGAACCTTCGCCGCGCGCTCGTTGATACGCAGTCCGATCTCCTTCGAGCCTGTGAAGGCGACGTAGCGCGTAAGCGGGTGGTCAACGACAACGTCGCCGACCTCGCCGCCTGAGCCTGTCATAAAGTTGACGACGCCCGGCGGCAATCCCGCTTCTTCGAGAAGCTCGAAAAACTTGTAAGCGATTGTCGGCGCATCCGACGAAGGTTTGAGGACGACGGTGTTGCCCGTGACGACCGAGGCGACCGTCATGCCCGCCATGATCGCGAGCGGGAAGTTCCACGGCGGGATGACGACGCCGACGCCGAGCGGTATGTACTCAAGACGATTCCGTTCGCCCTCGATGTGGACTAGCGGCTGCTCGCCTGCGTAGCGAAGCATCTCGCGCGCGTAGAAGTCGCAGAAGTCAATCGCCTCCGCCGTGTCTCCGTCGGCCTCCGGCCAAGACTTCGCCACTTCATGAATCATCCACGCCGAGAAGTAGTGCTTCCGCTCGCGCAAAAGCGTTGCGACGCGAAAGAGTAGTTCGGCGCGCTCCTCGGCGGGCGCGTTGCGCCACGTCTTGAACGTCTCGCTCGCAGTCTCTACAGCGCGGCGCGCGATCTCTTCGCTCGCCTTGTGGAAGCGTCCGACGACTTCGGTCTTCTTCGCCGGGTTATAGCTCTCAAGAAAATCGCCCGTCTCGATTCGCTCGCCGCCGACGACGAGCGGGTAGTCGCGCCCCAACTCCGACCTGACCTGCGCGATGGCCTCGCGCATCGCGCGCGCGTTCTCTTCTTTGCTGAAATCGGTGAACGGCTCGTTGCGGAATTCGTCGTGTTGCATCTGCTGCATAATCATCTCCTCGTTTTAAACGATGAATGCGGAATTCTGAACGGAATGGTCACGGCTTTAAGTCCGTCACTCGTCGCTTTGTGCGTTTTAATTTTCGTCCATGCTATCACACAAAAAAACAGTACCGCGAGCGTCTCAAGGCAGAAACGCGACCGTCAGGGAGCGTGTCTCAGTCAAGCGACTGAGACACGCTCCCTGACGGTCGCGTTTCCGCATGATAGCCCTCTAACTAAACCCAGCGTCCCTGCTTCTGGAGTCTTTTGATCTTTCGGCGGACAAGCTCGCGCTTGAGCGGCGTCGTGCGGTCTATGAAGACGACGCCGTCGCAGTGATCCGTTTCGTGGAGCATGCAGCGCGCCTCAAGATTGAGGCCGTCCAGCTCGAACTCCTCGCCGCTCAAGTCCTGCGCGCGGACGACTGCTCGAAGCGAGCGCTTCACGGGGAAGTAGATGCCGGGGAACGACAGACACCCTTCGTCACCTGTCTGGTCGCCCTCCACGCTCAGCACGACCGGGTTGACGAGCGCGATGCGCGCTTCGGGGTCGCCGCCCGCCGAACAGTCCATCACGAACAGGCGCTTCGACACACCAATCTGCGGCGCGGCCAGCCCTACGCCCCGCGCCTCGTACATCGTCTCGAACATGTCGGAGACGAGCTTCTTCAGGCGGTCGTCAAACTCCGTCACATGATCGCCCGGCCTTTCAAGCACCGGGTCGCCGTATTTCACAATCTCCAGTAAAGCCATCTAAAAAATTTCCCGCCAATCCGATAAATACAATCACGTTTCTGATGAACGAAGCTCCGGTTCAGTTTACTACAACGGTAGAAAGGCTTGCCAACGAGCGCTATTTCTCAATTTATAGCCGTTTGCAATTGCGTGAACCTGGGAGCGCGGGCATCCCTGCCCGCCTTGAGCGCGCGAGCGCGAAGATGGACGCGCCTGTCGGCGCGTTGGCGGGCAGGGATGCCCGCGCTCCCAGCGATAACCGGTCGCACTCATTCGCAAATCGCTATAGTTGGTTTGATTATCAGAACACTTGCTTAGCAAGTTGTATATCAGGGTCAAATTCCCAAATTTCGATTTTCGGCCCGATTAGATGTCCCTGCGTTTTGATATAGTGAGCGGCTAAGCTCACATCTTTTCGCATATGCCTGAGAACGAACAGAATTTTTCTGTAACGCTTCGGCGCGAGGCTGAACAAAAGCATGACCTCGTTTAACCCCCTAATTTTTGCGCTAGGCGAATTACCTCCGCTCGTCCATGTATAGGACTTACATTCAACAAGTATCGGCGGATTTTTGCTACCTAAATCAAATTTGTGAGACTTCTTAACTTTGTATCCAACAAATTCGCTGAATCCGAGCTGAAGCGAAGTACCCTCTTTGGCAAAAAATCGTTGGGCATCCTCCTCGAAATCTCTCCCTGCGTGGGTATTACTTTTCGCACCAGCGCGCTGAAAATTGTATTCCATAATTTTCACTTCCCCTTCCCAAATTCCGGCGCGCGTTTCTGCATGAAGGCTGTGACGCCTTCGATGAAGTCCGCGGAGCGAAAGCACTCGGCTTGGCCTTCGGACTCGAAGTCGAGCGCGGCGGCGAGCCTCTCGTGATCGGCGCGGCTGAGCGCGGCCTTGATGCGCGCGAGCGAGGGCTGCGGCGCGGCTGCGAGTCGGGCGGCCATCTCGTCAACCGCCGCGTCGAGCTGCGCGTGCGGGACTACGCGGTTGACGAGTCCGAGGCGGAGGGCTTCGTCCGACGGAATTACCGCGCCCGTCGCCATCAGCTCGAAAGCTTTCGCGTAGCCGACGAGGTTCGGCATGAAGTGCGTGCTTCCGCCGTCGGGCATGAGGCCGATGCGTACGAAGCTCTGGCTGAAGCTCGCCGTGTCGGATGCGATGCGGATGTCGGAGGCCAGCACGTAGCTGAAGCCGATGCCGACGGCGGGGCCGTGGACGCGCGCGACGACGGGCTTAGGGAGCGCGCGCAGCCCAAGGATGGGCGGGTGAATTAGCTCGCGCACCTTCGCGCCAACGTCGAGGCTCATCAACTCCTTCGGGTTGAGCGCGGCGAGATCGAGGCCGGAGCAGAAGGCTTCGCCCGCGCCCGTGATGACGAGGACGCGGCTCGCGTCGGTCGCCGACTCGCGGACGACTTCGGCGAACGCCTCGAACATCTCGAAGTCAACGGCGTTGCGCCGCTCAGGCCGGTTGAATGTGATGCGCTTAATGCCGTCTTCGAGCGTGACGAGAAGCTTGTCGTTGTTGTTCATATCGGCTGTGTGTTCGGGTCGGGCTGGGCGTGTTGATTCCACGCGCGCTCACTTCCCTCCGCCGAGCAGTCGCGGCGCGGAGAAAGCGGAGTAGCGGACGGGGCCGTGTCGCTTCGCGCGCACCCAGAGCGCGAGGGTCGCACGTTTGACGACTGTGGGCGTCTCTTCTTTTCGCGCCACGCTGCGGACGAGGCGGCTGATGTCGTGTCGGAAGAAAGCGGCGACGACGCGACGCTTCGGGTCGGCGGCCTTCACGCGCGCCTTCTCGAAGCGCAGAAGGTCGAGCGTCCAGCCGGAGCCGATGCGCTCCTCGCGCAGACTGTTTTCGAGGTACGTGGCGAATTTACGTGCGTCGTCGAGGTACTGAGGCGTGCCGCCCTGAACGTGCGCGGCGGCGTAGCGACGGAAGTGCGCGTCGAAGCGCTCGCCTAAAGCGCGCCGCGTCATGGCGAGGAGTTTGCCGACTCCGAGCAGACGCTTGTTGTGTAGCGAGTCGGCGAAACTGTTCACCTGTGCCGCGGACATTTGCGAGAGCAGACGCGCGTCCTCCGCGCTCAGGCCGATCTCGCGCCCGACCTTGAGCGGGTCGCCGAAATAGCGCTCGCGCAGCTCCGCGTCCGTGTAGATGCGCGCAAGCGTCCGCTGTAGTTCGGCTAGTCCCATCGTCCGTATTTTCTCCCGAGCGAGCGCGCGCGGTCGAGTTCCCGAAGGATTTCCGAGAATGGTGGGATGTTCTCGTCGCGCTCCAAGATCACGCCCTTGACGGGCGCGCTGCGTAGCGTCTCGTCCATCACAGCCCAAACGTCTTCGGGGGTCGGGTGCGAATGGCTGTCTACGAGAACGCCATCATGCCAGTGTCCGCCGACGAAGTGAAGCTGCACGATGCGCTCCGAGGGCAGGGCACGCAGAAAGTCGCGCCAGTCGTAGCCGTGGTTGACCGAATTGATGTGCAGGTTCGTAACGTCGAGCAGAAGCCCGCAGCCCGTCCGCTCCAACACGTCGCGGAGGAACTCGGCCTCGCCCGACTCTCCGCCCGGCACGGTCAGCATGTATGTGATGTTCTCAAGTATGAGCGGCGCGTCAATCAGCTCTCGCACCGTTTCGACGTTGCGCGCGATGACGCGCGCGGCCTCCGCGCTGTAGACCGTCGGCGAGAGGTGGCCTATGTCAACGCCGCCCGCGCGCGTGAAGGCGACGTGGTCGCTCCACCACGGCGGATTGAGACGCCTGACGAGACGCGCAAGTTTTTTCAGGTAGTCGCGGTCAAGCCCTTCGGCGCTTGCGAGCGAGAGGTTGAGCGCGTGCGGGACGAGCGTGAAATGCTCCGCGAGAAGCTCAAGCTCGCGCAGTTTTTCCGGCGGCGCGTCGAGGTAGTGATCCGCGGTTATCTCAAGGAAGTCAACGCGGTCGCGTTGCAAAAAGAGGTCGCCGCGAAACGGCTCGCGGAAACCGACGCCGACGCCGAGCGCGGGCAGTCCGCTAAAAACTCGCTCAGCTTCCGCAGCCGCCACAGCCACCTCCGCCGCAGCTACTGCCGCTGCTGCAACTGCTGCCGCTGCTGCTGCTGCAACTGCTGCTCGAAGAACTGTCCGAAGAGCTTGAGCTGTAGGACGAGCCGCACGAAGAGCCGCACGAAGAGCCTGTCGAAGCGTTGGCGCTCAACGCGGACTGCCGGAACGACTGTTGGAAGTAGTCGTATTGCGTGCCGGACAGCGCGCCGACGCCGAAGACGCCCACCAGCAGAAGCAGCGAAGGGTCGAATGCGTACATGCCCCCGGCTTGTGGCTGAGGCGAGGATTGCACGCCGTACTTCAAACGCTCGAAAGCAAGCCGCAGGCGTTCCAGATATTCGCGCCCGCGACGACTCACGCGCGGCGTCCGGCTGACAAGAAACATCGGGATGAGGCCGACGATGCACATCACGATGAGGAAGCCGACGTTGAAACGGCCTCTCGACAGAGCGATGAAAAGTTTGTACGCGCCGAGTCCGACTATCACCAACGTTCCGGCCATGACGATCATGCGCGCTTGCTGTCGCATCTTGTCCGTCGTAAGCAATTGCTCCGACTTCAAGCGTTGCTCGTAAGCGGCGCAGAACGGCTTGAGCTGCGAGGCGAGCGCGCCGGAGCGGAAGACCTCGGAGGTCTTTTGCGGCAGCGTGAACCAGTCGAGCGTGCGGCGTTCGATTGGCGAGAGCGAGCGGCGCTCCTTCTGCTCCGCGACTTGCCCGACGAAGTAGTCGTCGCCCTGCGGACTGACCTCAAGCAAACCTTTCTGCACGAGCGCGAAGATGACCGAGCGCGTGACTTCGTTCTCGCCGCCGCGCAGGTAAGCGATCTCGTGCGGGTCAGGCTCGCGCGGAATCGTCGGCGACTGCATCCCGCCCGTCCAGTCGAGAGCGCGCCGCGCCAGCCAGCACGCGAGCAGCGTCAGGCCGATGACGACCGCGTAGAAGAGCAGGAAAACGGGGCCGCGCATGTCCGCGATTGCGTTGTTGGTAAGCCATTCCATATTCTTCACCTCTCAAATAGCTTTCCAAATATACGACGGCTCGCGCATCCGCGTTGCCTTTGTCGGGCGCACCCCACGCCGGTTAACACAAAGTTAACCTCAATACTCACGCAACTGCTCGCGGTACGCCTCGAAGTTGCGACGCATCTCCGCGACGTGGTCGCCGCCGAACTTCTCGCGCATGGCCTCGGCCAGAACGAGCGCGACCATCGCCTCGCCTATGACGCCCGCCGCCGGCACAGCCGTCACGTCCGAACGCTCGAAGGCCGCCGACTCCTCCTGCTTCGTGTCTATGTCAACCGAGCGCAGCGCGCGCCTCAAGGTCGAGATGGGCTTGAGGAAGCCGCGCACGCGCACTTCCTCGCCGTTCGTGATGCCG
>DASQLL010000260.1:0-6047 GCA_035630035.1 Pyrinomonadaceae bacterium
AAGGTCGTCGCAGGCTCGGACTGGAAAAGTAAGTTTAAGAAGATGCCTACGGGCAAAGGCGTCGGCGTCGCGTGCAGCTCGTACATCTGCGGCGCGGGGCTTCCGATCTACTGGAACAACATGCCGCACTCCGGCGTGCAGCTCCGCCTCGACCGGCAGGGCGGCGTGTGCGTCCAATGCGGCTCGACCGACATCGGGCAAGGGTCGGATTCGGTGCTGGCCTACGTCGTCGCCGAAATCCTCGGCATTGATCCGTTCGACATACGCGTCGTCACGGCGGACACCGATTTAACTCCCGTTGACCTCGGCAGCTATTCGAGCCGCGTAACCTTGATGACCGGCAACGCCGCGATTCAGGCAGCCGAGCGCGCGCGCGAGCTTTTGACGTTGGCCGTCGCGGAAAAACTCTCCGTGCCGGTCGAGAATCTTTCGTTCGCGGATCGCCGCGTCTTCGACGTTGAGAACCCCGACGTGGGCGTCACGTTCGCCGAAGCGGTCGTGCTTGCCGAATCGAAGTTCGGCACAATCGGCACGGTCGGCTCTTACGTCCCGCCGCGCTCGCCCGGCAAGTTCAAAGGCGCGGGCGTCGGCCCCTCGCCCGCTTACAGCTATTCGGCTGCGGTCGCGGAAGTTGACGTTGATATTGAAACAGGCTACGTGAATGTGCCGCGCATCTGGGTCGCGCACGACATCGGCAAGAGCATCAACCCGATGCTCGTCATGGGGCAGGTCGAAGGCTCGATCTACATGGGCCTCGGCGAAGCTCTCATGGAAGAGATGACCTACCGCGCCAATCGAAACGTCGTCCACAAATTTCCTTCGCTCCTTGAGTACAAAAGCCCTACGACTTTGGAGATGTGCGACGTGGTCACGTACCTCGTCGAGGACGCAGACCCCAACGGCCCGTTCGGCGCGAAGGAGGTGGGCCAAGGCCCGCTCCTGCCCGTCATGCCCGCGATTGCGAACGCCGTCTACGACGCCATCGGCGTCCGCATAGACGAAGTGCCCATCACGCCCGAAAAGGTGCTGGCCGCGCTCCGCGCCAAAGCTACAGGCAAGGATGCGCGCTTCGGCCCTAAAGGCGTGCCCGAAGTCGCTTGGCCCGAACCGCTCAAAGTCCTGACGCCCGCCGAGGGCGGCGACGGAAAAGAGATGCCGCGCGTCGCGGTGCATTCATAAAGGTGAAATTATGAGCGACGAAACGCAAAAACGGATGGAGTTCATCATCGAGCAACTAGCCGACTTAACGGCCAAGCAACAGCAGACGAACGCCAACCTCAACCGACTTGCGACTGCATCGCTTAGCCGGATCGAGAGAATCGAGAATGTGTTGGGCGCGCTTGCCGAAGCGCAGGTGAGGACGGAAGGGCACGTATCGGCCCTTGCTCAGGCGCAACTTCGCACCGAGCAGCAGGTAACAGCGCTTGCTGAAAGAGGCGCGGAGACGGAAGACCGGCTGAACAGTCTTATCAACGTCGTCGAGCGACACATCAGCGAAAGAGGTAACGGTAACACACAGGGCTAAAACCGCGATGGTCGCGAGATGCCGCGCGTGGTCGTGCACTCGCCATAGAGACGCTGCGCGGCTCTGCGCGGAGATGTTCCCTTATCGCCGGAGAGCAGGTTAAACTGCCGAGGAATAGCAACATGACTCTAGCGGATGTTATCTCGGTTGCGAGAAAGAGCGTGGTCAGGGTAGAGACCCTCGCCGGTCAAGGTTCCGGCGTCGTCATATCCACCGGCGCGATTATAACTAACGCGCACGTCGTCGGCAGCGAGCCGATTGTCTCCGTCATTGACGAAGAGGGGAACAAGTTGTCGGGCACGGTGATATGGCGTGACCGGCGCCTTGATCTTTCCGTGATCATAGTCACCGACCGGAGGTGGCCGCCAATCGCCGTCGGCGACCTGTCGGGAATCCGAGAGGGCGACGAGGTCATCGCGCTCGGCCACCCGCTCGGCTTCACCTTCACCGTGACGCGCGGGATTGTCAGCGCGAAGGCGAGAGAGTATAACGGCCACGTCTACATCCAGACGGACGCGGCGATAAATCCGGGCAACAGCGGCGGCCCCCTGCTCGATTGCCGCGGCACCGTCATCGGCATCAACACTTTCATCATCCGAGGCGGTTACGCCCTGAATTTCGCCATCCCGATTGATCGCGCGCTCAACGCCGCCGGCGGCGTTCTCAGCGGTGAGCAAGAGAACGTCAGCGTGTGTTGCCACGCCTGCATGAGTCCTATCCGCACGGACACCGTGTACTGTCTAATGTGCGGCGCTCGTTTCCGAACTCAACAGCCATCGGAGGCAAGTGTTACGCCGCCCGAAGGCTCAGCCGTGACGCCCGCCGGAGAGGTCAAGTGTCCGGCATGCGCCACCTCACAGAAAGCAACCGCCGCGTATTGCGAAATGTGCGGCAAGTCACTCAGGAGGAGCTAACTATGTCGATAGCCGATGTACGGAACTTGGTCTCAGGCGTGATTGACCGTTTCGGCGGGGACTCATACGAATCCCGTGTGGACAAAAACACGTGGAGGATAAAGGTGGGTTCGGCGGGCGGTTTCATCGTCCTGTTCGAGAATCAGAACGACGCCGACAGCTCAGACTTAATGGTCTTCTTTCCCCTGATGAGGGTGCCGCTTGCGAAGTCACTCCCTTTTTACCGGCGGCTGCTGGAAATGAATCGCGGCCTGCTCGGCAAAGCTGCCTTCGCCGTTGACGAGGATAATGTTGTCTCGCTGCTCGCCGGTCGCAAGATTTTCGGCCTCGACCCGAACGAGTTGGCCGACCTGATGTTACGCACGGCGACGCTGGCCGATCATTACGACGACGTGCTGCTCGACGAGTTCGGTCGAGAGAACGCGCTGGCGTAAAACAGGTCGGCCACGAGACTCTTAGCATTTTGAATTTTCAACCCCTATGATGCGACTTCCGAAATTCGCCTACCTCGTCCCGCGGACACTCGGCGACGCGGTGAGGATGATGGGCGACGCGGGGCCTTCGGGACAGTTCGTCGCCGGTGGCACAGACCTGTATCCGAACATGAAGCGCAGGCAGCAGACGCCGCGCACGATCATCTCGGTCGGGCGCATACCTGAGCTTCATAGAATCGAAGGCGACGGCAAAGAAGGTTTGAGGATAGGCGCGGGCGTGTCGCTCACGGAGATTGTCGAGCACCCGATAATCAACCGCGACTACCCGTTTGTGGCGCGCGCGGCGCGGACTATCTCGACGCCGACCTTGAGGAACATGGGGACGGTCGGCGGCAACCTTCTGCTCGACACGCGCTGCAACTACTACGACCAGAATTACGAGTGGCGCAAAGGCATCAACTTCTGTCTGAAGAAGGACGGCGACGTGTGCTGGGTCGCGCCCGGAAGCGAGAAGTGCTGGGCCGTGCAGTCCGCCGACCTCGTGCCGCTGATGGTCGCCATAGGCGCGCGCCTGCGTCTGGTCTCGACCGTGGGCGACCGCACGGTTGAGGCGCGCGGCTTCTACAACGACGACGGCATTGATTATTTGCACAAACGTCCCGACGAGTTGCTTGCGGAGATTCAACTGCCGCCCGCGAACGGCTGGCGCGCGGTCTACAAGAAGCTGCGGCGACGCGGCGCGTTCGACTTCCCCGTGCTTGGCGTCGCGGCGCGGCTCGACCTTGATGCGGACGGCTCGGTGAAGGATGCGCGGATCGTTCTCGGCGGAATCGCGCCCGCTCCGATGGAAGTCGAGGCGGCGGCGCTCGCGCTCGTAGGCAATCCGCTCGACGGCGAGCGCATGCGTGCCGCCGCCGAGGCTTGTTACCTGAAGGCTCGCCCGCTCGACAACACCGACCACCTGATGAACTACCGCAAGCAGATGGCCCGCCCGTTCGTGCTGCGCGCGCTCCAAGAATTAGCAGAAGGCAGAAGGCAGTAGGCAGAAAGCAGAAGGCAGCCAAAGCGCGCAACACCTCTTGACTGCCTACTGCCTTCTGCCTTCTGCCTTCTGCCTTCTGCCTTCTTTTTTAGCGTGAGCGAAATCACAGCCATTCTTCTCGCGGCGGGGCGTTCGCGTCGCATGGGCGCGTTCAAGCCGCTGCTGCCGTTCGGCGGAGTGAGCGTCATCGAGGCTTGCGTCGCGAACTTGCGCGCGGCGGAGATAGAAGAAGTCGTGGTCGTCGTCGGCCATCGCGCGGACGAGGTTCGGGGCGCGCTCGCGCATCTGCCGCAAATCCGCTTCGCCTTCAACGACGACGCGGAGAGCGAGATGGGCGTGTCAATCGCGCGCGGCGTCGAGCAGGTCGCGGTTGAAAGGGGCGCGCTCGTCGTCGCGCTCGTGGATCATCCGGCGACGCCGCCCGAAGCCATCAGAAGTTTGATAGGAGCGTGGCAGGCGGGCGCGCGGCTCGTCGTGCCTGAGTGGCGCGGGCGCGGCGGCCACCCCGTGCTGATTGACCTCGCGCTGCGTGATGAGCTGTTGAGCGTTGTCTCGCTTGGAGGGTTGCGCGCTCTCTTCGACGCGCACCGCGTAGAGGTCGTGCGCGTGCCCGCCGAATCGCCTTTCGTCGTGCGCGACATGGACACTTGGGACGATTACGTCGCGCTGCACGCGGAAGTTTTCGGATGTCCCCCGGAGCGCGACCGGACTGACTGAATCGAAACGCGCGAGGCCGGGAGAGTCACGACGGCGACTCTATCTCGCCCGTCGCCGGCTTGGTCTCGTTCGACTCCGCATCGGCGTCGCCCCGCTCGCCCGACTCCGCATCGTCTTCTTCCGAAGCTGCTTCGGCCTCGCCCGACTCGCCGATTGCGAGCGCTGCCAGTTCCCTCTCGCCGCGAACGGACTGCTTGCCTTCAAGCTCCGACATTTTATTCAGCAGCTCTCTAAGCCCGTCCTCGTCAAACGCAGACTCGCCCTGCCGCGTGATGCGAAGCGCGCTGCCGCCGCCGCGCGCGATGCGCCAAGCCTCGGCCACCGCGTCGTCGAGGTAGAAGGTTCGGTACTTGAAGGGCGGCTCGTCGTCGCTGCCGTCTCGTCCGCCGTGCGGGAAATAGTCGAGAGTGTATTTGTCTTCGTCGCTCGCGGAAGTCAAGGGGCGTCTCCTTTCGTCACAAGGCGTTCGTGGTTGAAGTTCGCTTCGCCGGATTCTAGCACCGTTGGGGCAGCGCACGTCGGCAAAAAAGCAAAAGGTCTCACGCGCTCCGAAGTTCGTCTGTTCAGACGAAATCGTGATGGGGAAAAGTTGAAAGCGTTGTAAAATCGGCGCGACCTGCGAGCCGCATGGTGTTTTGAATCCAACCATTCGATTTGACCGCACATCTTAATGTCCGGCATAGTTGCCGCCCGCGCAAGCCTACGGACGAAGCGCGGCGCAAAAGGAGATGAAAATGTCACTCGACAAACGACGCACAGGCTTAGCCCTCGCGCTCGTGTTTCTAACGGCACTGTCGGGCGCGGCGCTTCCGCGCAATGCTTCCGCGCCGCTCGATTTCAAGCTGAAGACGACCGACGGCGGCGAGATAAATTCGGAGATGGTTCGTGGCGACATAGTCGTCCTCGCCTTCGGCTCGTCCTTCCTCGGCTCGCTGTCGAAGACGCAGGTGCAGGGCGTTCAGGAGTTAGCCGACCAATTCGGCGAGCGCGACGTGCGCGTCTACTGGGTCAGCACCGACTCGGCCTCGCCCAAGTCGAAGACCTACGCGACCGACGAGCAGCTCAGCGCGTTTGCGCGCAAGAACGGGCTGAAGGTCGCAGTGCTGCGCGACCCCGAAGGCGCGCTCTTCAAGCAGACCGGCGCGGATCAACTTCCCGCAATCGTCATACTCGACCGCGCGGGCGCGATCTCCGGCTCGCCCGTCGGCGGCCTCGATCCGAAACGCAGCCTCGTTGACGTTCTCTCCGACCGCCTCGACAAGCTCATCGGCGAGAAGTAGTAACAACTCGAATCTCAAACAAAGAAGCCGCCCGTTCACAACGGCGGCTCTTTTGTTTGCCTACAAGGGACTGCGCTGGTTCTTAGGTTGGCGCAGGCCGAGGGAATCTATTAACAGGGATGGACAGGATGGACA
>DASQLL010000261.1:0-7179 GCA_035630035.1 Pyrinomonadaceae bacterium
TCGGGTGGCTGTGCCAGTCGCGCCGCTTGAGCAAAGACTACGAGCGGCTGGCTGCGACGAGCGAGACGCTCATTTACGTGGCAATGACCCGGCTGATGCTGCGTCGCTTAGCGCCACAATGAATTTTCAAACAGGCTCTTATCACTTATCACTTCAAAAAGCATTTGCTCGACGAGGTCGCAGACGATGTGGCCGATGAGGTTGTGCGTCTCCTGTATGCGCTGCGTGTCGTCGCTCTCGACGACGAGCGCGTGATCGCACAAGCGCAGCACGCTTCCGCCGTCGCGACCGAGCAGGCCGACGACTTTCATCCCGCGCCCGCGCGCGACTTCAGCCGCAGCCAAGACGTTCGGCGAGTTGCCCGAAGTCGTAATCAGGAGCAGCACGTCGCCCTCCGCGCCGAACGCCTCGACCTGACGCGCGAACACGCGCGCGAACCCCGTGTCGTTCGCCACGCACGTCAGCACGCCGCCGTCGGTCGTGAGCGCGAGCGCGGGCAGAGCGCGCCTATCCTTCAGCAAAAATTGATTCACGAACTCGCCCGCGATGTGCTGCGCGTCAGCCGCCGACCCGCCGTTGCCGCAGACGAGTAATTTGCGGCCCGCGCGAAATGCCGCGCCGAGAATTTCAGCGGCTCGCGCAACGTCCGCGGCGTGCGCGTCGAAGAAGCGACGCTTGACGGCGATGCTGTCGGAGACGGTTGAGCTTATGCGCTCGCCCACGTCGGGCTTCGGTTCTTGATGGGTAGTAAAAGCGGATTTGACGGACTCGTGGTCGCTCAAGTCTTTTCGGCTCCTCGCGGTAGGGGCGGAGTATATCACGCCGCGTCTTTGCGCCTGCCGCGCGCGGACTTCTTGCCGTTGGCGTTTTCGGCTTTCGCGGTCTTGTCGCCGACGGCTTGCGCGTGGTTGTTGCCGTTCGCCAAGTGGCCGTTCAGGAGCGGGCGCAGAACTTGGCCGGTGTGAGATTTTTTGACGCGTGCGACCTCTTCGGGCGTGCCGGCGGCGACGACGCGACCGCCGCTTGCGCCGCCTTCGGGGCCGAGGTCAATGATGTGGTCGGCTGACTTGATTACGTCGAGGTTGTGCTCGATGACGATGACGGTGTTGCCCAGAGAGACGAGGCGTTGCAGAACGTCGAGCAGCTTGTGTACGTCGGCGAAGTGCAGCCCCGTCGTCGGCTCGTCGAGGATGTAGATGGTTTTTCCGGTGGCGCGCTTCGATAGTTCTTTGGAGAGCTTGATGCGCTGCGCCTCGCCGCCCGAAAGCGTGGTCGAGGACTGTCCGAGCTTGATGTAGCCGAGGCCCACGTCGAGCAGCGTCTGGAGCTTCTGCTTTATCTGCGGGATGTTCTCTAAGATGGGCAGGGCCTCTTCCACGGTCGTGTCCAGAAGCTCGGCGATTGACTTGCCCTTGTACTTGACCGAAAGCGTCTCGCGGTTGTAGCGCGCGCCGCGGCACATGTCGCAGAGGACGTAAACGTCGGGCAGGAAGTTCATCTCGATGCGTTTGAGGCCGTCGCCCTCGCACCCTTCGCAGCGACCGCCCTTTACGTTGAACGAAAAGCGGCCCGGCTTGTAGCCGCGCTCGCGCGATTCGGGAAGCATCGAGTACAACTCGCGTATGGGCGTGAACAGTCCCGTGTAGGTCGCGGGGTTCGAGCGCGGCGTGCGCCCGATGGGCGACTGGTCAATCTCGATTACCTTGTCAACGTTCTCTAGCCCCTCGACCTCGTCGAACTCGCCCGGCTCTTCCAGCGAGCCGTAGACGTGTCGCGCGAGCGCGCGATAGAGAATGTCGTCAACGAGCGTTGACTTGCCGGAGCCGGAAACGCCCGTCACGACCGTCAGAAGGCCGAGCGGGAACGTGGCGTCAATGTTCTTGAGATTGTTGTGGCGCGCGCCGCGGACGCTGACGCTCAGGCCGTTCGCCGTGCGGCGCTTCGCGGGCACTTCAATCGAGAGCTTGCCGGAGATGTACTGGCCCGTGACGGAGGCGGGGTTGCTCGCAACGTCTTCGGGCGTGCCCGCCGCGACTATCTCGCCGCCGTGCGCTCCCGCCGCCGGGCCGAGGTCAACGACGTAGTCTGCGCGGCGTATCGTCTCTTCGTCGTGCTCGACGACGAGGACTGTGTTGCCGAGGTCGCGAAGCGCGGCGAGCGTCTCAAGAAGTTTCTGATTGTCGCGCGGGTGCAGGCCGATTGAAGGCTCGTCCAAAACGTAGAGGACGCCGCGAAGCTGCGAGCCGATCTGCGTTGCGAGTCTGATGCGCTGGCCTTCGCCGCCCGAAAGCGTCGCCGACGGGCGGTCGAGCGTGATGTAGCCGAGGCCCACGGTGTCGAGAAAGCGCATGCGGTTGCGTATCTCGCGCAGGACGAGTCCGGCTACCTGCGACTCGCGCTCGCTCAAGGTCAGTTTGTCGAAGGCGGCAACCGCGTCCTCGATTGGGAGCGAGGTGTACTCGGCGATGCCGCGTCCTCCGACGCGCACGGCGAGCGATTCGGGCTGCAAGCGCTTGCCTTCGCAGTCGGGACATTCGACCGGCGACACAAGCTCTTCCAGCGCCTCGCGCACGCGCTCGTTCGGCGCGTTGTGCATGCGCTCGGACAGGTGTAGCACCGCGCCCTTCCATTCGCTCTCGTATTTGTAGAATCCCTGCCGGAAAATTATCTGCCCCTCGACGCCGTGGAAGAAAGCGTCGCGCGCCGTCTTCGGGAGTTCGGCGAAGGGAACTTGCGGGTCTGCCTTGAAATACTCGATGACGGCGAGCAGCGCGCTCTTTAAATATGCAGAACCCTGCTTGTCCAATGTGGCGAGTGGGAGGAAGAGTTTGTCCGCCGGCTCGGTCGCGTCCGTGATGATCTTCGCCGGGTCAACTTCGAGAATAGTGCCGAGGCCGTGGCAGCGCTTGCACGCGCCGTAGACCGAGTTGAAAGAGAACGAGCGCGGCTCAAGCGGCGGCACGTTGATGCCGCAGTTCACGCAGGCCATGCGCTCCGAGTAGAGTTTCTCCTCGCCGTCAACGACGGAGATGAGAACCGCGCCGCCCGTCAATTTAAGAGCCGTGCGAACCGACTCGGTCAGACGCTCGCCTATGCCGGGCTTGATGAGCAGGCGGTCAACGACGGCCTCGATTGTGTGGTTGCGACGCTTGTCGAGCTTGATCTCCTCGTCGAGCGAGACCAGCTCGCCGTCAATACGCGCGCGCAGGAAACCATCTTTGGCGAGCTTCTCAAGCTCCTTCTTGAACTCGCCCTTGCGCCCGCGCACGACGGGGGCGAGAACCATCACGCGCTCGCCTTCGGGAAGCGCGCGCACGCTCGAAACTATCTGCTCGACGGACTGTCGCGTTATCGGCTCGCCGCAGACGTGGCAGTGCGGCTGGCCGACCGAGGAGAAGAGAAGCCGCAGGTAGTCGTAAACTTCCGTGACCGTCCCCACGGTCGAGCGTGGGCTGCGCGAAACAGTCTTCTGCTCGATTGAGATTGCGGGCGAGAGTCCGTCAACCGAGTCAACGTCGGGACGTTCGAGTTGATCTAAGAACTGGCGCGCGTAGGCCGAAAGCGACTCGACGTAGCGGCGCTGCCCTTCGGCGTAGATCGTGTCGAAGGCGAGCGAGGACTTGCCGGAGCCGGACAGACCTGTGATGACAGTCAGACGGTCGCGTGGAATCTCGACGCTGATGTCCTTCAGGTTGTGTTGGCGCGCGCCGCGCACCGTGATGCGGTCAATTGCCATTGCTTGAAACATTCCGCGCGCGCTACAGTTGAGAATCCGACGCTTCGCGGAAACGATGATTGTAAACGACTCGGAGGAGGCGGGCAAGCGGCCCTCTAAGATTGCGGAACGCACGGCTCGCGCGGGCGTTTCATACGTCAGGAATCAACACGTAAAGGCGGAATTTCGATGCGCTCCTCGCAAACGCTTACGCTCCCGCTCGCCCTGCCCCTTCTAATCTTTCTCGCGCCCGCGCAGGCTCGCGCGCAGGCGAAAGAGCAAAAGCCAAAGGTCTTCTGCGACCCCGCGCGCGCCGCCGCGCTCGTCCGCGAGCAGTTGTCGGAGGCGAAGGCTTTCGACAGCCCCGCGCGGCGCATAAGCGTTATGACGCGCGCGGCTGAACTGCTCTGGCCCTTCGAGCGGCAGACGGCGCGCGACATCTTCACGGAAGCCTACGACCTCGCCGTCAAAGATTTTCGGCAGCAGAAGGACGACATGCCGATGCTGAGCGGCGGCGTCCTCATTCAGAAGGTTGACCGCAGGTTCGAGGTGATGTCGGCCATCGCGCGGCTCGACACGGCGTGGGCGCGCACTCTGGCCGAAGGGGTCGCCGAAGAGAGACGGCGCGCGATGGAGGAGTCGTCGGGCGCGGGCGACACGGCGGGCGAGCGCGGGCGCTCGACGGTGGCGGAGAACACGCTCGGCCTCGCGCAGTCGCTGCTGCCGGTTGACCGCGTCGCGTCGCTCGCGCTCGCGCGCGGCAGCTTCCGCCAGCCCGCGTCCTTCGCGCTCATACTCTTCTTATTTAAGCTGGCCGAGACCGACCAGCCGGCGGCGGATGCGCTCTACCGCGAGGCGGTCGCGGCCTACGCCGAACGGGCGGCGGCGGACTTGGCCTACCTCGCGGTCTACCCGTTCGCGCTCAGTCGCGAGCCTGCGTCCGTGCCGGTCGGCATGTATTACAAAGCGCCGCAGGGCTTCGCCCCGAACCCGCAGCTCCGAGAGCTGTTCTTAGAGACGCTGTTCCGTCAGGCCGAGCGTAAGTTCAGGATGCCGGAGGTCGCGCCGCTCGAAGACAAGAACGCGACCTCCGAGCAGGCCCAGTTGCTCACGATGCTGACGATGTTGGAGCCGCAGATCGCGCGGCTGACCCCCGCGCTGCTCGAGCGCGCGCTCACGCTCAAGGGCTTGGCCGCGGCCTCATCCACCGAGCAGTCGCGCGGTCGCGCGGAGGACTTCGCGAGGTTCGCGCGCGAGTACGAAGACGAGGGGATGTTCGACCGAACCGCCGAGCAGGTCGAGCGCGAGCGCGACCCCGCGAAGCGCGACTTCGCCATTGCCAAACTTGTTCTGTCGGCGTCCGGCGCAGCGGAGTTCGCACGCGCCGAAGGCTACCTCGGTAAGGTCAGCGACACGGACTTGCGCGAAAAGCTTTCGAGCTATCTCTACTTTCGTTGGACGCAGCAGTCCGTAGCCGAAGGGCAGTTGGACGACGCGACGCGCCTCTCGAAAAAAGTGGTCGAGCTTGACTACCGCGCGCTCCTCTCCTTCGAGATAGCTGGAGCGGCGCTCAAGGAGCTGAACGACCGCGCTCGCGCCGTGGAGCTGCTCGAAGCGGTGGCGGCGGACGCGCTCAAGGCCCCGGACACGCCGGAGAAGGCGCGCGCTCTTCTGGGCGTGGCCCACCTCTACTCGGAATTCGACGCGACGCACGCCTCGCAGGTCTTGAGGGCCGCCGTCAAAGTCATCAACACCCTGCCGACCCCCGACTTCAGCGGCGACACGATTGGCCGTCAGGTCGGGAACAAATTCTTCGTGATGTACGCGATGTATAAAGTGCCCGGCGTGCGGCTTGAGAACGTCTTCCGCGAGCTTGGCGCGCGCGACTTCGAGTCCGCGCTCTCCGCCGCGGGCGAGATCGGCGAAAAGCCTCTGCGCGCCGCGGCAGTCCTCGGTCTCGCGTCGAGGTGTTTAGAGGAATCGGGCAAGCCTGCGAAGCCGGTCAAGGCCGCGCCGCCCGCGAAAAAGAAACAGTGACGCGCGCGAGCCGATTGCGGAATGCGGAATGCGGAATGCGGATTCTACAGAGGCTAAACTATACCCTATAGCATTGCAGTTAGAGCGCAAGTTACTTTACGAAGGCCGCGCTACTCTCAATCCGCAATCCGCAATCCACAATCCGCAATAGTCTTGACACCCCCGCGCCCGACTCCTACACTTCGCGACGTTAGAGCGAACAAACCGAAACAACTAAGACGAGGGAAAGCAGGGAGGGACGTGCTCAATCTTCCGAACGCACTGACGCTGTCGCGCATCTTCGTCGTCCCTCTGCTCGTCGTCGTGATGCTGACTCCGTTTTCGGAGAACTGGTTCGGCGTGCAGCGTCACATCATCGGCGTCACGCTCTTCCTCGGCGCGGCCTTCACGGACTACCTCGACGGACACATCGCGCGCCGACGCAGTCAGGTTTCGCGCCTCGGCATTCTGCTCGACCCGATAGCAGACAAGCTTCTCATCTCGGCGGCGCTCATCTCGCTCGTGGAGAACAGGCTCGCGCCCGCTTGGGCCGTGTGCATCATCGTCGGTCGCGAGTTCGCTGTGTCGGGCCTGCGCTCGGTCGCGGCGTCGGAGGGGCTTCTGATTTCCGCGTCGCGGATGGGGAAGTTCAAGATGGCGGCGCAGGTGTTGGCGGTCGCGCTGCTCATCGCGTCGAGCGCGTCGGGCGAGCCGCCGGTCGCGAACTTCGGGCGCGCGTTCCCCGCGATTCAGTTTTGGACTGTGCCGGAGCTGCGCGACGCGCTCGGCCACTTCTTCGGAAGCGGCGCGACGACGGCGACCGACTGGCAGGTCTTGCTCTACTCGTCGGGGCGCGCGATGCTTTGGGTCGTAGTGCTGTTGGCATGCCTCTCGATGTATGAATACTTCCGGGGCTTCTACCGCGCGGCGGTCGGACGCGCGGCGGTCGAGCGCGAGGCGGCGGTGGTCGAGCGCGACGCCGCGATCACGCGCGCCGCAGCGCGGACGCCGAACAGCTAGGAGCTATCAAACGTCAAAAAGTTCTCAAGCCTTCGTGGCGACACCACGAAGGCTTGAGAACTTTTTGACGTTCGTAAGTAACGGTTGTTGAGGAGCAACCGTCGCACACGGCTACGCCGCGTGCGCCCGTGCTAGGCGAGTTACTGAAGCTCGACGGCGTCGCCTGTGTGAACCTCGCGCGTGGCGCGCGTGACGACGGCGGTCGCGGTGCGCCCTTCGACGCGAAGGACGACGACTTCGCCGACGACGAGGCGGGGAACGGGCGGGCGTCGCTTCTTGATCGAAGGCGACTTGGCGGTCTTGCCGCGCTTGTTGCCGTCAACATCCTTCAGGCGCTGCGCCTGATTCGAGAAACCGCCGCCGCGAAACTCGTCGCTCTCGTAGCCGCTGCGATAGTTGGGCGCGATCTCGTCGCCATTCTCAATGAA
>DASQLL010000262.1:0-9103 GCA_035630035.1 Pyrinomonadaceae bacterium
CGTGCCCGCGGCCTGCGGCGCGCGCGTGCCCTGCGGGATTGTCCACGCGCGCACCTCTTTTTCGCCCGCCGTCAGGAACGACATCAGGCCGAGCAGGTGATACGCGCTCTTGATCAGTATGTCAACGCCGCTGCTTTTGACGCCCAGCGTCTCAAGATACTCGCGGCGCTCTTCGGGCGGAAGGGCTACGAGGTCTGCTTCCAGTTGAGCGCAGATGACGACGCACTCGTTGCCTTCGGCCTCGGCGACTTCGCGCACGGCGCGCAGGTGCGCGCTCGCGTCGGGTTCGGCGAGCGTCGCTTCGTCTACGTTGGCGGCGTAGATGGTCGGCTTCGTCGTGAGCAGGAAGAAGTCGCGCAAAAGCTTCTGCTCGTCGTCGTCGAGCGCGACGCTGCGCGCGGGCTGGAACTCTTCGAGCGCGGGTTGCAGCTTGTCCATAAGCTCAAGCTCGGCGCGCGCCTTTTTGTCGCCGCCCTTCGCGACCTTCTGCGTGCGCTCGCGGCGGCGCTCGACCGAGGCGAGGTCTGCGAGCGCAAGCTCGATCTGGATGGTCTCGATGTCGCGCCGGGGCCCAACCGAGCCTTCGACGTGTACGACCTCGTCCGACTCGAAGCAGCGAACGACCTGCACGACCGTATCCGACTCGCGTATGTTGGCGAGGAACTGGTTGCCAAGCCCCTCGCCCTTCGACGAGCCGCGCACGAGGCCGGGGATGTCAACGAACTCGACCGTGGCCGGGATGATGACGCTGGTCTTCACGATTCGGGCAAGCGGTTCGAGCCGCTCGTCGGGCACGGGGACGACGCCGACGTTGGATTTGTTGGAGGCGAAGGGGTAGTTGGCGGCCAGCGCCGCCATCTGCGCCGTGAGCGCGTTGAAGAGTGTGGTCTTGCCGACGTTGGCGAGACCGACGATGCCTGCGCGGAGCATAAGGTAAAGATGTCAGATGTCTGATGTCGGATGCTAGAGCTTCTTTTTAACGACTGACATCTAACATCGGACATCTTTGATTGTCCAGCAGCCCTAGCGTGTACGCTCCGTTTTGTGCTTGAGAGATGTCGTTCGCGTATAATCTCCGCGTTTCTTCCGAGCCGAAACTTGCGACAACGTGCAAAGGAAAACTGTCATCCACGAAATCACGCGAAAAGACACGAAACAAATCACACGAAATTTCTTCGTGCATATTTCGTGCTGCTTCGTGTGATGCACGTGGATTGTTTCCTCTGGTGCCCTTTCCTCTTATGCCTTTCGCCTTCTTACTCGCGCTCGCCGCAATCGCGGGGGCGACGCTTCTGACGTACCTCTACGACCGCGAAGCGCTTCTATGGTCGCGCCTGTGCGTGGGCGTGTGCGTGGGCTTTGCCGCGCTCGGTGTTGTGGGCTTCGTGTTCGCGTCTTGGTTGGGAATGACGCCGCTCGCGCTCGCGCTGGCGGGCGCGGTCTGCGGCTCGCCGCTCCTGCTGCTGTTTCAAAGGGGGTTGCACGGACGCTTTCAAGTTGAGGTCGGCGATGCAATGCTCGCCTTGCGCCGCGCGTTCACGCGGCCCGGCAAGAGGGGGACGGGCGAGGGCTTTTTCTACGTCGTCGCGGCGCTCTTATTCTGGCTGGTGTTCGACCGCGCGATGTACCAGAACGCGGGCGGGGTGTTCACGGGCGTTGACACGAACATCGGCGATTTGCCGTTCCACATCGCGGTCATAAGCGGCTTCGCGCACGGCGAGAACTTCCCGCCGCAGCACCCGGAGTTCGCGGGCGTGCGTTTGACTTACCCGTTCGTCGTTGACTTCGTGACGGCGATGCTCGTGCGCGCCGGAGCGACTTTGCAAGGCGCGATGTTCTGGCAGAACTTCGCGATGGCGATGTCGCTCGTTGGAATTCTCCACCGTTGGGCGTTGAAGCTGACGCGCGAGCGCGTTGCTGCGCTCGTGACGCCCGCGCTCGTGCTTCTGAGCGGAGGCTTCGGCTGGTACGTCTTTATCGGCGAGGCGTGGTCGGGCGAGCGCGGCGTGTTCGGCTTGTTGGGAAGTCTTGAGCACGACTACACGATCATGGGACACCTCGGTTATCGCTGGGGCAACGCCGTCACCGCGCTGTTCGTCACGCAGCGCGGCATCCTGCTCGGAGTCGCGCTCGCGCTCGTCGTCTGGACGCTGTGGTGGGACGCGGGGGAGAAGGCAAAAGGCAAAAGGCAAAAGGCAAAAGAGGGAAGTGAAGAGCCGGCGCAGACGGCGTCGGTGGTTGAGAGACATCGTGTAGGGAAGAAGGGGGCGGGCGGAAAGAAGAAGACTGGAGACAAGAGCAAAGCGAAAGATAAGAGCAAGGGGGCGCGAGGCCGAACGACGCGAGAAGCCGACGAGGCCGCTTCGACCGACGATTCTTTTGCCTTTTGCCTTTTGCCTTTTGCCTTCCGCGAGATGATCGCGGTAGGCGTCATCGCGGGACTGCTGCCGCTCGTACACGCGCACAGCTTCGTCGTGATGATGGCGATGGGCGCGTGCCTCGCGATGCTGCAAGGCGCGTTCGTGCTTGGGTGGAAAGAGGGCGCGTCGGTAGAGCCGGAGGAGTCGGCGCGCGAATCGGTTTGGGCGAGAGTGTGGAAGGTGTGGCGTCCGTGGCTCGCGTTCGCGGCGGTCGCTTCCGTTGTCGCTGTGCCGCAGATGCTTTGGGCGATGCGCGATTCGGGGGTGCGCGCGGGGCAGTTCTTCGGTTGGGAGTTCGGTTGGGATCACGGGACGGAGAACGTCGCTTGGTTCTGGATAAAGAACACGGGCGTCTTCATCCCTCTGCTCGTCGCCGCGCTTGTGTGGCGCGGTCTGTTGGTGACGAGGAGGTTGCTGTTCTTCTATCTGCCGTTCACGCTCTGCTTCGTCGTGCCGAACGTGTACAAGCTTTCGCCGTGGGTTTGGGACAACATAAAGGTTCTGCTCTATTGGTGGATCGCGTCCGCGCCGCTGGTCGCGCTCGCGCTCGCGCGTCTGTGGCGCGGTAGAGGATGGTTGCGCGCGCTCGCCGTCGCGTTGCTCCTCATGCAGACGGCGGCGGGCGGCCTCGACGTTTGGCGCGCGGCGTCGGGCGCGGTCGAGCGGCGCACGTTCGATCCTTCGGGCGTCGTCTTCGCCGAGGTCATCATGCGCGAGACGCCGCCGCGCTCTTTGATTCTGCACGCGCCGACTTATAATGACCCCGTTTACATGACGGGGCGGCGCACGTTTCTAGGCTTCACCGGCCACATCTGGTCGCACGGCCTCGACTACGCGGCGCGCGAAGCCGACTTGAAGCGAATCTACGCGGGGGGCGCGGACGCTTTGGGGCTTATCGCGAAGAACCGCATCGAGTACGTCGTCGTCGGGCCGCTCGAACGCGATGAGTTGAAGAAGTCGGGCGTCACGGTCAACGAAAATTTCTTCCGACAGTTCAGGAAGGTTGGGGAGGCGGGCGAGTATCAGCTCTACAAAACGCAACCGTAAGAAGTCGAAGGGCAAAGCGCAGGAGACTTGGGGCGCATCGTCGTCGGAGAAACGGCAGGCGGCGACTTCGGAGAAACGCCGGACGCCGGACGCGCCTCCGCCGTCCGAAGCGGCTTACGAGATTCCTGAGCGCGCGTGGCTCGTCGCGAGCATCGTCATCCTGATGGTGGCGACCGCGCTGCGCGTCAACGCGCTCGACCTCAAGCCGATGCACCACGACGAGGGCGTCAACGGCTTCTTCCTGACGAACCTTTTGCAGCAGGGCGCGTACCGATACGACCCGAACAACTACCACGGGCCGACGCTCTACTATCTTTCGATCCCCGCGGTCGCGCTCTTCGGACTGACGACGTTCGCCGTCCGCTTCGTCACGGCCCTGTTCGGCGTCGGCGTCGTGTGGCTCGTGCTTGCGCTGCGTCGCCGCGTCGGCTCGGTCGGCGCGCTCACAGCCGCCGCGCTCGTCGCCGTCTCGCCCGGCTGCGTCTATTACTCGCGCTACTTCATACACGAGATTCCGTTCGTCTTCTTCACGCTGGGGCTGGTCGTCGCCGCCTTGAGATTTTACGAGACGGGCGCGACGCATTATCTACTGCTCGCCTCGGCCTCCGCGGCGATGCTGTTCGCGACGAAGGAGACCGCGTTCATCTCCGTGGGGACGCTCGCGCTGGCGGGCTGCGTCGCGTGGCTGTGGGTTAAGTGGAGGGGCGACGGGCGCGGTAAGAGAAGAGACGGCGGCGGCGGCTTCGCGGAAAGCGGGCTGTCGAAGTTCGGCGCGAGCGCGCAGGCGCAGGCGGTTGTCGCGGGCGCGGTCGTACTGTTCGTCGCAATCTGGGTTATCTTCTACTCGTCGTTTTTCACGAACTGGCAGGGAGTTGTTGACTCGTTCAAGGCTTTCGCCGTCTGGAAGCAGACGGGGATGAGCGAGTTTCACGGCAAGCCGCTCGGCACATACGTCAATTGGCTCTGGCAGGAGGAAGCGCCGATCCTGATTCTCGCCGCCGTCGGCTCTTGCGTCGCGCTCTTCGAGCGAAGGAAGAACCGCTTCGCGATATTCGCGGGCGCGTGGGGCTTCGGGCTGCTCGCCGCCTACACGCTCATCAGCTACAAGACGCCGTGGCTGATGCTGAGCTTCGTCGTGCCGTTGGCAATCGCGGGCGGCTACGCCGTGCAAGCGCTCGGCAGGCTAGGCCCCTTCGGCGCGAAGGGACTCGCGCCCGCGCTCGCCGTCGCGGCAGTCGCGCTCGCCGTCTGCACGTACCAAACGCGCGTGCTCAACTTCCGCGAGTACGACAACGACGCTTACATCTACGTCTATTCGCACACGCGCAGGGACGCGCACAGGATGCTGTCGGAGATCGAGCGACTGGCGGAGGCGACGGGTCGCGGGAAGGACACGGGCATGACCGTCGCGTCGCCTGAATACTGGCCGCTCCCGTGGTACTTGCGCGAGTACAAGGGCGTGGGCTACGTGGGCAGCATCGCCGCGAGCTACGATCCCGCGACGACTCCGATAGTCGTAGGCCGAGAGAGCGCCGACGCGAAGGAGAATCAGGTTGACAAGCTCCGCGTCGCGCTCGGCGCGGGCTACAGGCAGGTGGGCGTTTACGATCTGCGCCCCGGAGTGCGCCTTGCGCTCTTCGCGCGGAGCGACCTTGTACGTTGAGACTGAAACAGGAGGCAGGAGGCAGGAGCAGGAGGCAGGAGCAGGAGGCAGGAGCAGGAGGCAGGTTAAGAGATTGCGCTTTGAAATCTCAAATCTCAAATCTCGAATCTCGAATCTCAAATCTCGAATCTCGAATCTCGAATCTCGAATCTCGAATCTCGAATCTTGAATCTCGAATCTCAAATCTCAAATCTCAAATCCGAGATTTCTTGTCTGCCTCCTGCACCTGCCTCCTGCCTCCTGCACTTCGGAGGGGTGAAGTATGAAACGACTCGCATTCAAGACGCTTCTCGCGGCAATGTTCGTCGCGGCGTTCGGGCTTGCTTACCACGTTGCCGCGGGGCAAGGCGAGAAGCCGAAGGCCGTCGACTCCATTTTGGGGGTGCGCGTCGGCGCGAAGATCGAAGAGGTGCATGAGAAGCTGAAAGACCTCGGCACGTGGGGCGGTCGCGCGACGCAGGACGGCGGGCGCAAGGAGGCTTGGACGCTGAAAGAGACCGAGTTCACTTCCGTGGCCTACAAGACGAACGCCGCCGGGCGCGTCGTCTGGATAACGGGGTTCGTGCGTCCCGGCAAGGAGATTCCGTTCGACAAGTTGGGCGACCTCGCGCGCGCGCGGGGCAAGGACAAGACCGAGGCCGTGTGGGACGTAGAGGCGCAGGGCGCGAGCTACAAGCTCGTCGCCAAAGGCCCGGACGGCAAAGCGCGCGTCGTCACACTCATCTCGCTCGAAGCTCCGCCCATCAAGTGAATTGCGGGTTGAAGTAGACGGGGAGACAGGGGGAAGCGGAGACGGGGAGAAAGAAGCTTGCGCTGTCAAACATCTCCCCGTCTCCGCTTCCCCCTGTCTCCCCGTCCGCTTTTTGAGGTGCGCGGCGGCGCGTCATGTGCTATAAAACTTTCCGCAACCCCGGATAATCCCGACGAGTAATTCCCCCCGTGCCCTAAACACAGGTGCGGCTCATTCTTGCCCAGCCGCCCTGAAGACAGTGTCCGGCTCTGCCTGCGCCTGCGACACGTTCCCGTCTGAAAAAGGAGTTTCCTGTGAAGAGACCCAACGGAGAAGAGTCTTCGAGAATCGAGCGAGCGCCTCACCTATCTCGGCGGGATGAGAAATGCGCGGCCCACGGCGCGAGTAAAAACCGTCCGAAGTTGAAAGCGGCTGCGCGAGCCTGCCTCGTGGCACTTCTGGCCGTCGCGGCCTCGGCGCTTCTCTTAACCGCGCTTCCCGAAAGACTCGGCGAGGAGGCAGCGAAGGCCGCCAACCCGGCAGCAGGCACGATAGCAACGACCGGCCCAGTCCCGACCTTCAACGGGACGTGGAAGGGAACCGCAACGGGCGGCGCGACCACGAACCCGCTCGACGGCGAGGCCGGCTGCACCGAAGGCACAACCTGCGACACCTTCACTCTCACAGTCCTTCCCGGCGTGTGGACGGGCAAGATAATTCCCGTTGACGTGACCTTCAACCCCGCTGACGACTACGACCTCGTCATCTACAAGGGCGGCACGTGCCCCGCCACAGGAAAATGCAACGGCGAGTTCGTCGGCAGCTCCGGCAACGGCGCTTTCAACGCCATCTTCGGCGAAGAGCATTCGGCCATAGACCCGAACGTCTTCGGCACCGGCGACTACAAGATTCGCATGGTCTACTTCGCCGTGCCGCCGCCCGTGACCGAAGCGCGGCAGTACAACGCGAGCGTCAGCGTCGCCAACGCGCCGACCGCCCGCGCGGCCACATACGTCAAGGGCGGAATCTCTTTCACGCCGAACGTGACGCTTCGCGCCCCCGTCGCGGCGCGCGACGGCGAGCCTTCGCTCCGCACGGACTTTCTCGGAAACACATACGTGGGCGCGATACGCGGCGTCCCCGCGGGCGTTGACCTCTGGTACATAGACCTTCGGACCACCATCGGCAACCTCGCGGTCATAAACCCTGACTACGACCCCTTCATGCGAAAATACACCTACCGCGGCCAGCCCGACTCGTTCACCGACGAAGACTCCGTACAGGTCGGCGCGGACGGCGGCGGCGACATAGACCTCTCCGTAGGCTTCCAGAACCCCGGCACGACCACGACCAACGACCCGCCGACGCTCGCCACTTCGAGCCTCGTCGCGGCGAACATCTCTTCGCAACGCTCGCAGGATCGCGGCCAGTCGTTCA
The DNA here is from genome assembly GCA_035630035.1 of Pyrinomonadaceae bacterium. GTDB lineage: Bacteria > Acidobacteriota > Blastocatellia > Pyrinomonadales > Pyrinomonadaceae > QHXN01. The sequence continues at coordinate 7,298 of DASQLL010000262.1, forward strand.
CTAAAAACCCCGCGGGCAACGCGACGGGCGGCGTGCCCGGCGACGACCGCCAGTGGCACGAGTTCTACGGCAAGGACGTCGTCTATCTTCTCTATCGCACGCTCGCGCCGACGGTCACGCAGATTCAGCGCTCGACCGACGGCGGCCTGACCTACGGCCCCGCGAAGACCGCTGGGATAATCGGGCAGGTCGGCGCTATTGACGTGCATCAGGCGACCGGCACGGTCTACATCAGCGGCTCGAACGGGCAGGTCTGCACGGGCGAGCCTGTGACGGCGGGCACAGACCCGCTCCGCGTCGGCGCGGAGCCGATCACGTACACCTGCCGTCAGGTGACAGAGGCGACCGAAGACCCGTCGAACCTCTTCTTCATCTTAAAAGTGGCCGACGACGGCACGGCCAACGGCACGGTCTACGTCACCTACTCGGACGGCTTACAGGTCTTCATACGCCACTCGTCCGACAAGGGCGCGACGTGGAGTCCGCGCGTGCGCGTGAGCGACGGCCTTGAGACCAAGTCCGCCCTGTTCCCGCACATGGAGACGGGGCCTGAGCTTGGCTCGGTCGGCGTCGTCTGGTACGGCACGGACTCGGAGACCAACAACGACACGGCGCGCTGGAGGGTCTTCTACGCGCAGAGCTTCAACGCGACCGACGCCAGCCCGACCTTCCGACAGGTCGAGGTCAGCGACCACGTCATACACGGCAGCAACATCTCTCTGGGCGGCCTCTGCGTCGAGCCTGTCACGGGCGAGTGCAAGAACCGAAACCTGATTGACTACTTCCAGGTCTCTTTCGACCCGACGGGCGCGGCGGTCGTCGCGTACACAGACGACCACAACGACTTCGACGGCCACACGTATGTGACGCGCCAGTCTTCGGGGCCGAGCATCAAGGGCAAGGTGGAAGTGCCCGCGCCCGGCACGCCGCCCGCGCCCGTTCCGACGCCGCCCGACGGCGCGCAGGTGACGGACTTTCTGCACGACGCCTCGACGGGACAACTCGGCGTCGTCGCGACGGACGACCCGTTCGACGTTCTCTCGATACGCTACTCGTGCGAGACGGGCACGGCGGGCGAGCCTGTCATCGTCGCCACGATGAAGGTCTCGGAGCTTGCGACCGTCCCGCCCGGTGCGTCTTGGCGTATGAACTTCACGGCCAACGCGCCGTTCACAGGCATAAGCCCCGTGGGCGACTACAGCTTCGGACTCTCCGATCACGGCGACCAGTTCTTTGTGAAGGCCAGCACCGACACGAACCCGGCGGGGGTCTTCACCTTCGGCACCGCCGTCAGGAACGACGACGGCGCGATCACATACACCGAGCGCGGCGCGGCTGACTGCGGCGCGTTCAATACGGCGAACGACACGATCACCGTCAAGGTGTCCGTAGCCAAGCTCAACCCGTTCGCGTCGAAGGGCGCGATCACGAACGGCTCTGTGCTGGCGGGCCTGCGCGGGCAGGCGTTCACCTCCGCCGACTCGCGCGGCAAGCGCGACTCGACGCGCGGCGGGACGGAGTTCACGGTCGGCGCTTGCATCGCGGCGCCCGCCTCCGGCTGCGCGCCCGCAGACCCCGGCCCGACGCCAACGCCTTCTCCGACGCCGACACCTTCTCCGACGCCGACGCCAACGCCGACGCCAACGCCGACGACCTCGGCCTTCCAGTTCGACTCGCCGGCCTACCCGATTCAGGAGGACTGCGCGGCCATCTCAGTGCGCGTTCTTCGCACCGGCTTAACAAGCACGCGTGCCACGGTTGACATCAGCAGCAACGACGGCACGGCGAAACAGAAAGGCGACTACA